>JANNVY010000275.1:0-3488 GCA_031408375.1 Pseudomonadota bacterium
CTCGCCCGTGATCTCGTAGACGAACAGGTCCTGGGTGATGATCACATCGCCCTCAAGTCCTACGACCTCGGTCACGTGCGTAATGCGGCGCGATCCGTCGCGCAGGCGCGCGGCCTGGATGATGACGTCGATCGAACCGACGATCATTTCGCGGATGGTTTTCGAGGGCAGGCCGTAGCCGCCCATGGTGATCATCGATTCCAGACGGCTGATCGCCTCACGCGGCGAGTTGGCGTGCAGGGTGCCCATGGAGCCGTCGTGGCCGGTGTTCATGGCCTGCAGCAGGTCGAACGCCTCGGGACCACGGACTTCGCCGACGATGATCCGTTCGGGACGCATACGCAGGCAGTTCTTGACCAGGTCGCGCATCAGGATGGCGCCCTGGCCCTCCAGGTTCGGCGGCCGGGTTTCGAGGCGCACCACGTGGGGCTGCTGCAGCTGCAGCTCGGCGGCGTCTTCACAGGTGATGACGCGCTCGGTCGGGTCGATGAACGCGGTCATGCAGTTCAGCAGCGTGGTCTTGCCCGAGCCGGTGCCGCCCGAAATCAGCACGTTACAGCGGCTGGCGCCGATGACGCCCAGCACACGCGCGCCCTCCGGGGAAATGGAGGCCCATTCCACCAGGTTGCGCATGGTCAGCTTGTCGCGCTTGAACTTGCGGATGGTGAGGGTGGGGCCGTCCAGCGCCAGGGGCGGGCCGATGACGTTGACGCGGCTGCCGTCCGGCAGGCGGGCGTCACAGATGGGCGAGCTTTCGTCGACGCGGCGGCCGACCTGGCTGACGATCCGCTGACAGATGTTCATCAGCTGGGCGTTGTCGCGGAAACGGACGTTGGTCAGCTGGACCTTGCCCGAGACCTCGATGAACACCCGGCCGGCGCCGTTGACCATGATGTCGGCGATGTCGTCGCGGGCCAGCAGCGGCTCGAGCGGTCCGTAGCCCAGCACATCGTTGATGATGTCCTGGACCAGGTTCTCCTGCTCGGCGACCGACATGGAAACGTTCTTGATCGCCACCAGCTCGGCGACGATGTCGCGGATCTCTTCGGCCGCCGCCTTGGGATCCAGCTGCGCCAGCTGGGCCAGGTCGATGGTGTTGAGCAGGGCGTTGAAGATCGTGGTCTTGGTGGCGTGGTAGTAGTCCGACTGCTCGCGGACGATCTCGGTCACCGGGGACTGGGCCTGACGGATCTGGTCGAACCCGGACTTGCCCGGCTTGGAGTTGGCCCGCTGTTTGGGCGCCTCGCCATTGGCGGCGCTGATGCGCTCGGACGCCGGCGAAGGTGCGCGGTCGGCGCGCTGTTGTTCGGTGGTCTGGGCCGGTTGCTTGGGCGCCAGCGCGTCGAGACGCGAGCCGTCCGGCGGGGTCTCCTCTCGCGCGTCGAAGGTCGCGTCCAGCGACGGACCCGGCTCCGGCGGCGCGGGGCGCGCGGCCTGGCCGGCCCCGGCCTGACCAAAGCCGGCCGGCCCCTGCGTGTCGCCCGATCCGCGTTTACCAAACACGTGCTTGAAGCCTTATCGCTTGAACAGTTTCGAGAGGAACGAAGGCTTGCCGGCCGCCTGGGCCGGCCTGGCCGACGGCGCCGGCAGGGCAGGCAAGTCACGCTTGGCCAGCACCGAGGCCAGGTAGTTGAAGCCCTCTGCCGCCTTGGACTTGGCCCCCACCTCGCCGACCATCTGGCCGTTGTTCGACGCCTGGCCGAACAGCTTGGGATCGAAGGGCAGCACCAGGGTCGGGGCCATGCCCATGGCGTTGGCGAAGTCCTTGATCGGAATTTCGGGGCGACCGGGCACGCCAACCTGGTTCAGCACCAGGCGCGGCGGGGCGTCGTTGGGCCGCGCGGCGCGAGCCAGATCGATCATGTTCTTGGCGTTGCGCAGGCTCGCCAGATCCGGCGTCGCCACCACTACCACCTCGTCGGCCGAGATCAGCATCGAGCGCATCCAGGCGTTCCAGCTGTGGGGCAGGTCGAGCACCATGAAGGGCGCGGTGGTGCGGATCTTCTGCACAACCTCCTCATAGGCCTCGGCGGTCACGTCCCAGTCGGCGTCCAGAGACGCGGGCGCCGCGAACAGCGACAGCTTGTCGGAGCAGCGCACCATCATCCGGTCCATGAGGACGGAATCGAGGCGGTCGGGCTGGGTCAGGGCGTCGGCGATGCCGGTAAGGGGGTCCTGGTTGAAGTCCAGACCCGCGGTGCCGAACGGCAGGTCGAGGTCGACGATCACCGTCTCGGACGCCATGCGATCGGAGATGGCGAAGGCGGTGTTGTGGGCCACGGTCGAGGAGCCGACGCCGCCGCGGGCGCCGACGAAGGCGATCGAGCGGCCGACGAAGGGTGAAGCCGGATCGTTGAACAGGCCACCGATGGCGCCGATCAGCTGCAACGGCTGGACCGGCGCGACCAGGTATTCCGAGACCCCGCGGCGCATCAGCTCGCGGTACAGCATGATGTCGTTGGTGGCGCCGATGACCACCACCTTGGTGCCCGGATCACAGACCTGGGCCAGCTGGTCGAGGTCGTGAATCAGGTGGGCGGCGGGCGCGGCGGATTCGACGATCACCAGGGCCGGCGTCGGTTCGGACTGATAGGCGATGATGGCGGCGGACAGCCCACCCTGGCGCACCACGGTCGAGGCGCGCGACAGGCGGCGGTCGGTCGACGCCTGCTGAGCCGCGCCCAGGGTGTCGGGGCGTTCGCCGAAGACATGGATGCCGATGCGCGGCACGGACACCTCACCCAGCGCCGCCTGGGCGCCGGCGACCAGGTCGCCAACCGGGTTGAACCCGCCCGAGGGCGTGAAGCTCAGGGGGCCTGCGGAGACGTCCTGCACCACTGGCAGGCGCTCGACGGACGCGGGGATGGCGCTGACCGGCGGGGCGGGCGGAAGGCCGTCATCGAACGGCCGGCCCAACCCACCGGGCGCAGGGAAGTCCAGGTCGTCGTCCGACGCGAAGGCGTCGTCGGCCTGGAATCCTTCATCGTCAAACGATGCATCCGGCATACTGGCAGCCCTGTTCATCAGTCTCGGCCCTGAACTCGAGTTAAGGCACGACGCGGGAGACGGCCCCGGACGAGTTGTTGTCACGCGCCGCCGAGGTGATCTCGCCGGCGCGGTATTTGGCCATCACGGTGGACCGTCGCGACGCGTCGGCCGGGTCCATCTGTTGCGGCGTAACGATGTCTGACGGGTTGGCGATCTGCGCCGCCATGTTGGCGGTCACCGCGCAGCCGAAGTTGGACTGCACCCGGTTGTCGCGGGTGGCCATCAGGTTGTTCCAGTTCTGGCCGCACTGGGGCACCACGGCCTCGAAGCCGGTGAAGCCGACCAGGATCGGCGCGCCCGGCGCCCCGTCGTAGGCGGCCATGCGGACATCGGCGGCGCCCATCTCGACCAGCGCCTCCTTGGCATTGAAGGCAGAGCGGGTGGAGACCGGATCGCCGTCGGCGGGCGCGCGAACCATGATGGGCTGGCCGTTGGCGCGC
>JANNVY010000276.1:0-4881 GCA_031408375.1 Pseudomonadota bacterium
CATCCCCGCTACGCCGAGCTGGGCTCGATCGCCGACGTGCCGGCGTGGCTGGCGGCGATCGCCGAGGGCTGATTCGCCGAGCGCACCGGGGCGACGTATAAGCTATTGAAATATAAGCGAAAAGATGAACATCGTCCCTGACAACCCCTTGCGGAACCGTCAAACCGGGTGGTTTTCGCCCCTGACAGCCCTTCGATTCAAGCCTTCAAATCAGGCCTTGGCGGTGATGATCCAGGAGGCGGAGGGGACGAAGACGCCGCCGTCGCGCAGGTACGGGCGTACGGCCTCGCGGACCAGATCCTCTGCCGCGCCCACCATGTAGCGGTCGGCCCCGGCTTCGCGCAGCGCCGCGCCCAAGAGGCCCACGCGGGTCATCATCTGGGCGGTGGCGTCCAGGTCGGCCCCGCCGATGGCGGCGTCGAAGGGCTCGATCTGGACGTTGTTCCAGCCGGCGCCTTCCAGCACTTCGCGCACCCGGCGCTCGTCGGCGAAGGCGAAGGGGCCCGGCGCGCCCGGGGCTGCCTGGGTCGGGTTGTCGACCAGCTCGCCGGCGGCCTTCAGCGGCAGGGTCATCCACGGGTTGTCGGCTACGTTGCGCCAGCACGAGAACGACAGACGGCCGCCGTCGCGGGTGGCCAGGCGCAGGTTCTCGAAGGCGGCCTTGGGATCTTCGAAGAACATCACCCCGAAGCGCGAATAGATGGCGTCGAAGCTGGAGGGCCGGAACGCGTAGGTCTGGGCATCGGCGCTGATCCAGGAAATGCGGGCCGAGCCTGCCTTGGGCTCGCGCTCGCGGGCCACGCCCAGGAGGTTGTCGGAGATGTCGACGCCGGTGACCGCGCCCTTGGCCCCGACGATCTTCGCCAGGTCCATGGTGGTGGCGCCCGCGCCGCAGCCGACGTCCAGCACGCGCTCGCCGGGTTGCAGCTTGATCGGTTCGACCGCGCGCCATCCGATGCGGCCCAGCTGCTTGTCCAGCTGTTCCTGGAACTTGACCCAGGTACGGCCGACGGCGTCGTTCCAGGCGGCGATCTGCGCGGCGTTCGGGGTGCTCATGGGCGCCCCTTTACGCCACCGGGGACATGCTCGCCTCGAGCCATGGTTGAAAGGCGTCGTACCTCGCCAAGGGGGCGTGCGTGTCCCCTGCGGCGGTGGCTTCGCCTTGGGGGACACGCACGCCCTCCTCAGGTTCCGCTCGCCCGGCCGGCGGGTTGCCGGGCGAGCATGTCCCCGGTGGGGCTAGGGCAGGGTGGGAAACAGGCCGCCGCGGCGCAGCTCGATGGCGCGTTCGACGGCCACCGGGGCGGCGTGCAGCCAGTAGTCGGCGTCCTCGTCCCGGTGGGCGTTCATGCGCTCGACCGCTCGCAGACGGCGCGCCGCGGCGTTGGCCAGCAGGCGGGCGTGGAGCGCGCGCGGACACTCCTCGGCAATCGGCGGCGAGAATGGGGTGGCGACCCGGTCGGGGCCGACGGGCTCGAAGCTTTTGCTTTCGATCGAAATGAACATGGCGGTCTGGTCGTCTCCCCATCGTCCACGCCGTCCGCGCGAAGTCCGGACTAGTGGCGATCGCTGTCCGCGGCCGCCGATGTCGTGGTTAATCCACAGGGCCTGTTGATAGTTCCGGATCGCGTTCTAAAAATGTCATTGAATCGAATAGTTTAAGGCAAAATCGCGGTCTCAAACCCTAACAAAACCTTAAGGCCGTTAACCCTGTCGGCGATCAACAGTTGATTTTGAACGCCTTTCCGCGAACGGAAAATTAACCAAGGTTTACGAGAGGTTAACGGACCCGCCATAATTCACGAGTACGTGAATCCGGCAAGGCTGTCGGGCGAGGGGGACGGGCGGACCCCGGCGAAGGGCTCACAACTACGTCGCCGCGATCGACGATGAAGTCTCGCATGGCCGACGCGGGGTCGGGTAAGAACGGCCATGCGCTTTGACGAACGCTTCCTCGACGAGATCAAGTCGCGCGTCCGCCTGTCGGACGTGATCGGCAAGACCGTGAAGCTGAAGCGGCAGGGGCGCGAGTACGCGGGGCTGTCGCCCTTCACCAAGGAAAAGACGCCGTCCTTCTTCGTCAATGACGACAAGGGATTCTGGCACGACTTCTCGTCCGGAAAGCACGGCGACCTGATTGGCTTCCTGCAGGAGGTCGAGCGGCTGTCCTTCCCCGAGGCCGTCGAGCGCATCGCCAATGAGGCGGGCGTGCCGCTGCCGGCCGCCGACCCCCAGGCCCAGGAGCGCGAGCAGAAGCGGCTGGGGCTGCAGGAGTGGCTGGAGCTGGCCCAGCGCTGGTTCGCCGCCAACCTGAGGCGCCCGCCCGGCAAGGAAGCGCGCGAATATCTCGAACGGCGGGGCCTGCCCGCCGACCAGTGGGAGCGGTTCGGGCTGGGCTTCGCGCCTAACGGCCGCACTGGGCTGAAGGACGCGCTGGTCCAGCGCGGCGCGCGGCCGGCGGATCTGGTGGAGGCGGGGCTGCTGATTTCGCCCGAAGGCGGCGGCCAGCCCTACGACCGTTTCCGCGACCGGATCATCTTCCCGATCACCGATAGCCGCGGCCGCATCGTCTCGTTCGGCGGCCGGGCCATGAACCCGGACGACAAGGCCAAGTACCTGAATGGCCCCGAGACCGCGCTCTTTCACAAGGGCAAGCTGGTCTACGGCATGAGCGAGGCGCGCAGGCTGCGCGGGGCCGGCGGCGATGACCAGCCGATCGTGGTGGTCGAGGGCTACATGGACGTGATCGCCTGCCAGCGGGCCGGGATCGCGGCGGTGGCCCCCATGGGCACGGCCCTGACCGAAGAGCAGATGGAGGTGCTGTGGCGCCTCGACCGCGAGCCGGTGCTCTGTTTCGACGGCGACAAGGCCGGCCTGCGGGCCGCCTATCGGGCGGTAGATCGCGCCCTGCCGCAGCTCAAGCCCGGCAGATCCTTCCGCTTCGTGCTGCTGACCGGCGGCCAGGATCCCGACGACGTGCTGCGGGAGAAGGGCGCGCTGGCGCTGCGCGACATGCTGTCGCGCACCAAGCCGCTGGTGGAAATTCTTTTCCAGAAGGAGCGCGACGTAGAGCCCCTGGATACGCCCGAGCGCCGGGCCGGGTTCAAGCAGCGCCTGCGCAACGCCGCCGCCGCCGTGCCCGAGGGCGACCTGGCCAGCGAATATCGTCGCCAGCTGCTGGCCGGCTTCGACCAGATGTTCCCCCGCGACACCCCGATGAACCGGGCAAAAGCCCCATGGCGCAAAGGGGGATTCAATGCGCCGGGGGGATCCAGCATGGAGGGCAAGGCGGCCGCCGCGTCCCTGGCCCTGTCCATCGAACCTACGGTCGCGGCGGTGGCCCAGGGGGTGCTCGACGACCCCGCACGGCTGGACGATCACCTGGAGGCCCTGCAGACCTACGGCTTCGGTGATCCGGCCCTGAACGGCCTGGCGCGCGAGATCGTCCGCCTGCGCCTGGAGGCTGATTCCCTTGACTCCGGCAGCCTCAATCGCCATCTGGCGCAAGCTGGACTCGGCGCGTCAATACGCGAGATCGAACGGGCCGCCCTTAAATCGGGCGCGCCATTCCTCTCCACGGACATGATGCTCGCCGACGCTCGGGTCAGCTGGTCGCAAGCGTTCGAGGTTCTGACGCGGTTGGCGGCGCTTGAGGAAGCCCTCGATTCCGCCAAGTCGGAATCCGGGACGGTCTTCGACGCCGAAGCCTTCAAGCGTCTGAAAGCCGAGCGTGACGCCTTGAGGCGCGCGATCAAACTGGGAACGATTTGGGCGCCCGCTTCGTCATGACCATGACGCGCGGCGCGCGTTTTGCATTGCGGCGTGGTTAACGCAGACCACGACGCCGGAGAGATGAATGACCAACCAGGTGGAAACGCAAGAGGCCGAACCTCAAACGGACGGCCCGCTGCTCGACCTGACCGACGCCGGGGTGAAGAAATTCATCAAGCAGGCGAAGGCCCGCGGCTACGTCACCATGGACGAGCTGAACAAGGTGCTGCCCTCGGAGGAGTTCACCTCCGAGCAGATCGAGGACACCCTGGCCATGCTGGCCGAGATGGGCGTCAACGTGATCGAGGCCGACGAGGACGCGCCGGAAGGCAGCGAAGTCGCCGTGCGCGAGGAAACGGCGGTCGCCACCGAAGCTGAGTCCAAGCCCGCCTACGACCGCACCGATGACCCCGTGCGCATGTACCTGCGCGAGATGGGTTCGGTCGAACTCCTGAGCCGCGAGGGCGAAATCGCCATCGCCAAGCGCATCGAGGCCGGCCGCGACACAATGATCCGGGGTCTGTGCGAGTCAGCCCTGACCTTTGAAGCCATCATGGTGTGGCGCGACGAGCTGGGCACCGGCCGCATCCTGCTGCGTGAAGTCATCGACCTGGAAGGCACCTACCAGCAGCTGAACGGCGTCGCCGCTCCGGGTGAACCGGGCGCGCCGCCGATGCCGGGCGTCGCCGCTACCGAAGAAGAAGAGGTCGCCGCCGAGGCAGCTCCCGCGCCCGCGGGCGAACCCGCAGCTGACGGCGAGGCCGAGCCCAAGGCCGAGGGCGACGACGACGACGACGATTTCGACGATGGCGCGGGGCCTTCGGTCTCGGCCATGGAAGGCGAACTGCGTGACGGGGTCATGGCGACCCTGGACTCCGTGGCCGCCGAGTTCATCCCGTTCCGCAAGCTGCAGGACAAGCTGCTCAAGGCCCGCCTCGACGGCAAGGACCTTGGTCCCAAGGATCGCGCCGCCTACGAGGCCGCGACGGCCTCGATCACCGGCAAGCTGAAGACGCTGAAGCTGAACAACGCCCGTATCGAGGCGCTGGTCGACCAGCTCTACGCCATCAACCGCAAGCTGGTCGGCCTGGAAGGCCGCCTGCTGCGCCT
>JANNVY010000277.1:0-1753 GCA_031408375.1 Pseudomonadota bacterium
TGAAGGCGTTCGTGGACAGCATGTGCACTTCGTCGATGATGTAGATCTTGTAGCGCGCCTCCATCGGCGCGTAGCGAACGCTTTCCAGCAGCTCGCGCATCTCGTCGACCTTGGTGCGCGAGGCGGCGTCCAGCTCCTGAACGTCCATGTGCCGGCCCTCGATGATGCCGCGGCAGTGGCGGCCATCCTCGGTCAGGTCGATGGAGGGGCGGTCGACGGTATCACGCTCGTAGTTCAGCGCCCGGGCCAGAAGGCGCGCGGTCGTGGTCTTGCCCACGCCGCGCACGCCGGTGAGCATGAAGGCATGGGCGATACGGCCGGACGAAAAGGCGTTGGTGAGCGTCCGGACCATGGCCTCCTGGCCAATCAGGTCCTCGAAAGTGCGCGGGCGGTATTTTCGGGCGAGCACCGTGTAGGCCTCGCTCACGGCTTCGGCAGTTGATGAGCCGGCAGCATGCCCCTCTGCGCTGGCCCTCGAGCTACCAACCCCGATGGCGGTCGAAGAACCCTTCGCTTCGCCAGTGGCGGCAACCACGGAGCCAGCCTGATCCTCGCCGAAGATGTCGGACGTGTCCGGGTCGCGCTCGGGCGCGTCGGCCGCCCCGGCGTCGAGTTCGGAATCGAGGTCCACGTCGCTCATGGGCTCAGTCATACCACCCACTCATCCCCGCGAAAGCGCCGACCCGGTGATTTCGCGTCGCCACACCCAGCGTCCTGTGGACAGGACTGGGTCCCCGCTTTCGCGGGGATGAGCGGAAATGGATGGAAAGGAGGTGGAGACTGGACAGCGACTCAGAGGGGAACTCGTTGTGGCTGCTGCCTTCCGGCCCTGACCAGGTTGGCGAGGCCTCCGCCCGCGCCAGTCTCCGAGGCGGCATATGGCGGGTCAGAGGCCGGAAGGCAAGCGCATGCGCTCTTGCGTCGATCAGGGCTGATCGGAGAAGCGTTGGGTGACCTGACGGCCAAGAACTCCCGACGGCACGCCGGCGATCCGGGCGACATCATCCGGCGTGAAATGGTAGAGGATGAAGTTCTCGCGAAGCGCCTTTCTGGCAAGTTCCTGATTATGCGAAAGCCGCGCCCAAGGGCCAAACTTGTCTTCGAACCGCAGTAGGCCGCTCAGGCCGTCTGGCTCCCACCGTAGCCGAGTCCCTTCGATCGGCTCTCTGACCTTGGGGCCCTTCTCACGGAACTGGCCATTCACTGCGCTGCGAACCCTTCCCATAGCCTCGCCGAGGCGGCCTTTGTTGTTACTGGACAGGCCGTTCGACCAGCGCTGGCCGATCTGACCACCCACTCCCCCGAAGACGCGGCCAGCATAGGCGGCCTGGCTCATGCGCTCGATCGAAGGGGCCCTAAGCTGCACCAAGTCCGGCAACGCTGACGTCGCCACCGCGCCAAGTGCCGAAGCGCCCGCGGGGCCAAGCCTCCGGGTCAAGCCCGTTATCGCACCGCCAACAAACGCGCTCCCGACGTCTTCGGCGGAAAATGTCCTGCCGCTCAAGGCATCTCCTCCGGCCTGGATGGCTGCATTCGCGACACCCGGCCCGAGTGCCCAGGCGGCGTTTTCTGCAAGGCTGGTCGCTGCCGCGCCCCTCAAGATTCCCGGTGCCGCCCGTGCACGCGCCGGGCTGCGGGCAGCCGCCGCGGCGCGGCGCGCGCCCTGGAGGGCAGCCATCGCAGATCGCTCTCGCAACGCGAGGTTCGCAAGTTTCGCTGCCCCGACAACGGCCTTGCCGCCACGGATGATCAC
>JANNVY010000278.1:0-4574 GCA_031408375.1 Pseudomonadota bacterium
GGGTCCACAGTCGGCGAAAAAGCGCTCCGGGGGCGGCCCGGAAGGCCCAAGCCGCGTTGCGGCCACGATTGCAAGGCTATAGGTTCGCGGCGGTTTTGGCGGATTGCGCCGCGGGGAGCGCCGAGTGGTCGATTTCTTCAACGAGGTGGACGAGGACCTGAGAGCGCAGGAAACGCGCGACCTCGCCCGCAAATATCTGCCCTGGCTGATCGGCGCCATCGTGGCCGGGCTGGCCATGGCCGGCGGCTACTGGGGTTACGAAGCCTGGCGCAAGGATTCGGCCGCCCAGGCCTCCGTCGCCTACGAGCGCGGGATCCAGGCGCTGCAGCGCAATGACGCCGCCGCCGCCGACGCCGCCTTCACCGAAGCCGCCTCCAAATCTACCACGGGTTACAAGGCGCTGGCGCTGATGCAGCGCGCCGGCCTCGCGCTCGCCGACAATCGCCGCGACGCCGCGGTCAAGCTTTTCGACGAAGCCGCCAAGGTGGCCCAGAGCCAGCCCATCCTCGCCGACGCCGCCGCCCTGAAGGCCGCCTACGCGCTGATGGACACCGAGCCCTACGCCAGCCTCGAAGCCCGGCTGAAGCCTCTGGCGCTGGAAGGCCGCCCCTACCGGCCGCTGGCGCTCGAAGCCATGGCCATGGCCAAGCTCGCCGCCGGCAAGACCGCCGAGGCGCGCAGCCAGCTGGTCGCCCTGTCCTTGCTGCTCGACGCGCCGGACGGCGTGCGTGAGCGGTCGCAGGCGGCGATCCAGGAAATCGATTCCGGCGTGGCGGCCAAGCTACCGGCCATCGCCCGCGCGGCGATCGCCCTGCCGCCCCAGGCTGCCCAGCCCAACCCCTTCGCCTCTCAGCCTGGAGCGCCTGCGCCCCAGGCTCCCCAAGCCCAACAGGCCCCAGCCGGAGCGCCCGCGCAATGAACCGCATCGTAAAAGTCGCCGTTCTCGTCGCGGCATGCGCCGCCGTGACGGCCTGTTCGACCGCCCGCAGCCTGTGGCCCTTCGGCGGCGACGAGGCCGGTCCCGCGGCCGTGGCCTCCCAGGGCGAGCGCATCTCGATCCTGGCGCTCGACAACACCCTGGCCCCCGCCGAGGGTCTGGCCGGCGCCGACTTCTTCATCCCCGAGCCCCAGGCCGTGGCGGCCTGGCCGCTGCCCGGCGGAGCCCAGGGTCAGGCCATGGAGCACGTGGCCGCGGCCGCGAACTTCACCATCGCCTGGCGCCGCTCGATCGGCTCGGGTTCCAACCGCCGTGAAGTGGTCACAGCCCCCCCGGTGGCGGTCGATGGCCGCATCTACACCATGGATTCGCGCGCCCGCGTGACCGCTTCCGACGCCGCCACCGGCGCCAGCGTCTGGCAGGTCGACCTCGGCGACAAGAACGGCAAGGACAAGGAAGCCTTCGGCGGCGGCCTGGCCGTGGCGGACGGCAAGGTGGTCGTCACCTCCGGCTTCCGCTTCGTGGCCGCGCTCAACACCGCCGACGGCGCGGTGCTCTGGCGCACCAAGACTGAATCTCCCATCCACACCGCGCCCAGCGTCGCCGGCACGCGCGCCTTCGCGGTGGACGTCAACAACGAGATCTTCGCCTTCGACCTGTCCACCGGCGTACAACAGTGGTCCTACCAGGCGATCGTGGAGCCGGCCCGCATCCTGCGCGCCTCCAGCCCGGCCATCGAAGGCGACGCGGTGATCGCGCCGTTCAGCTCCGGCGAACTGGTCGCGCTCCGCGCTTCGAACGGCAACCCGCTGTGGAACGAGGTGCTGTCGCGCACCACCCGCACCAGCGCCCTGTCGGAAATCCGCGACATCCCCGGTCGCCCGGCCATCTACCAGGGCTCGGTCTACGCCGCGTCCCACTCTGGCGTGTTCGCCGCCATGGACCTGCGCACCGGCCAGCGCCGCTGGGAGCTGCCGGTCTCTTCGATCAACACCCCCTGGCCCGCGGGCGACGCCGTCTTCCTGGTCAGCCAGGACGGCCAGGCCATGGCCGTGAACAAGGAAAGCGGCCAGGTCTACTGGATCGTCGACCTCAACAAGGGCCGCACCTATTCGGAAGGCGGGGTCTTCGGCCTCTACGACCGTCAGGCGCGCCCGATCTGGACTGGCCCGATCCTGGCCTCCAACCGCCTGATCATCATCAACGACCGCGGCATCGCGCTGGCGCTCGACCCCAAGACCGGGGCAGAGATCGGCACGCTGAATATCGGCGCCGCGGCCTATGTCGCCCCCATCGCGTTCGGCGACACCCTGTATCTCGTCAACGACAAGGCCGAGCTGATCGCCATCCGCTAGGCCTTACCGTTTCACCGTTGCGGGGCGCGTCCGGAGCCATCCGGGCGCGCCTTCGCTTTTCGGGACGGCTTCCGTTCCGCCCCATAGAGCCCTAGGGAGAGCCCATGGCCTTGCGCGTCGCCATCGTCGGCCGCCCCAACGTGGGCAAGTCGACCCTGTTCAACCGTCTCGCCGGCAAGAAGCTCGCGCTCGTGGACGATCGCCCCGGCGTGACCCGCGACCGCCGCTACGCCACCGGCAGCCTCGGCGACATCGAGCTGGACCTGATCGACACCGCCGGCTTCGAGGACGTCGACGACGAGAGCCTGGAATCGCGCATGCGGATCCAGACCGAGAAGGCCGTCGACGAGGCCGAGGTGGTGCTGTTCGTCATGGACGGGCGCGAGGGCGTGGTGCCGCTGGACCGCATCTTCGCCGACGTGCTGCGAAAGCGCGACAAACCCGTGGTGCTGATCGCCAACAAGGCCGAGGGCCGCGCCGCCGACCACGGCATCGGCGAGGGCCATGCCCTGGGCTTCGGCGAGCCGCTGGCGCTCTCGGCCGAGCACGGCGAGGGCCTGGCCGACCTCTACGCCATCCTGGCGAAATACGCGCCTATCCCTGAAGTCCCCGACCACGTCTTCTTCGGCGAGGACGGCGACGACGAGGAAGAGACCGAAGAAGAGATCGACCTCTCCAAGCCGATCATGATCGCCATCGTCGGGCGCCCCAACGCGGGCAAGTCGACCCTGGTGAACCGCCTGATCGGCGAAGACCGCATGCTGACCGGGCCCGAGGCCGGGATCACGCGCGACTCCATCTCGGTGGACTGGACCTACGACGGCCGGCCCATACGGCTGGTCGACACCGCCGGCATGCGCCGCAAGGCCCGCGTGCAGGAGAAGCTCGAGAAGATGAGCGTCTCGGACTCGATCCGGGCCATCACCTTCGCCGAGGTCGTCGTGCTGGTCATGGACGAGGGCAACGCCTTCGACACCCAGGACCTGCAGCTGGCCGACCTGGTCGAGCGCGAGGGCCGGGCGCTGATCTATGTCATTGCCAAGTGGGACCTGGTCGACGAGCCCCAATCGCGCCTGAAGGAATTCCAGACGCTGGCGGACGAGAAGCTGCCCCAGCTGCGCGGCTCGCCCCTCGTGGCGCTGTCGGCCGAGACCGGGCGCGGGGTCGACCGGCTGATGCCGGCCATCCTGAAGGCGCACAAGAACTGGTCGACCAAGGTCAAGACGCGGGACCTGAACGACTGGCTGGCCATGGCCGTCCAGCGTCACCCGCCCCCCGCCGTCGACGGCCGCCGCCTGAAGCCGAAATACATGGCCCAGATCAAGGCCCGGCCGCCCACCTTCGTGCTGTTCGCCAACCGCGCGTCGCAGATGCCCGAGCAGTACCGCCGCTACCTGATCAACAGCCTGCGCGAGTCCTTCGACCTGCCGGGCGTGCCCCTGCGCGTGACCATCAAGTCGGGCGCCAACCCCTATGCCGAGGGCGGCGACCGGGCGGGTCCGTCCAAGACCGCGCCGCGCGGGTTGAAGGCCAAGGCGCGCTCGAAAGCCCACGGCAAGATCAAGCCGGGCGCCAAGGCGGCCGCCGAGGCCCGCAAAACCGCCAAGCCGGGCAAGAAGCTGGGCCCGCGCGGCCAGGCCATCGTGAAGCCCCGCAGTGGCCCGGGCGCCAAACCGCGCTCGCCGCTGAAGACCAGTGGTTCGCTGGGCCGCCCCGCCGGGAAACCCGTGGGCAAGCCGGGCGGAAAGCCTGCTGGCAAGCCAGCCGGGAAGCCGACGACGCGCGCGCCGGGCGCTAGACCAGGGCCGCGACCGAAGGCCCCGACTTCCAGGCGCTGAAGCTGACCTCCAGCGGCGGGGTCAGGTCCGGGTTGGCCAGTTCCACGATCAGGGGGCCGATTTCGGCGGGGTCGGGCAGGGTCGAGCGGTCCTCGCCGGGGTAGGCGTCCTGGCGCATCTTGGTGCGCATCTTGCCCGGGTTCACCAGGGTGGGGCGGATGGACGAGGTCTCCATCTCGTCGGCCCAGCTGCGGATCATGGCTTCCAGCCCGGCCTTGGTGGTGGCGTAGGGACCCCAGAAGGCGCGGCCGCCGGACACGCCCGACGTGAAGAAGATGGCCCGCGCCGCGTCGGACTTCACCAGCAGCGGCTCATAGGAGCGGATCATGCGGTAGGGGGCCTTCAGGTTGATGGCCAGGACCTTGTCGAACTCGCGCGGCTCCAGGTGGCTCATGGGCGTCAGCGGCCCCAGCATGGCCCCGGCGTTGACCAGGATGTCCAGCT
>JANNVY010000279.1:0-1667 GCA_031408375.1 Pseudomonadota bacterium
ATCAAGACCCAGCTGGGCCTGGGCGTCGGCGACGCCTGCTTCTTCGCCGCCGGCGATCCGGACGCCTTCGCCAAGTTCGCGGGCGCCGCGCGCAACAAGGTCGGCGTTGACCTGGGCCTGACCAAGGAAGGCTCCTTCGAGTTCGTCTGGGTGGTCGACTACCCGATGTTCGAATGGAACGAGGACGAGAAGCGCGTCGACTTCTCGCACAACCCTTTCTCGATGCCCCAGGGCGAGCTGGAGGCCCTGAACAACAAGGATCCTCTCGAGATCCTGGCCTACCAGTACGACATCGTCTGCAACGGCATCGAGCTGTGCTCCGGCGCCATCCGCAACCACAAGCCCGAGATCATGATCAAGGCCTTCGGCATCGCCGGCTACGGTCCCGAAGTGGTCGAGGACAAGTTCGGCGGCATGCTCAACGCCTTCCGCTTCGGCGCCCCGCCCCACGGCGGTCTCGCGCCCGGCATCGACCGCATCGTCATGCTGCTGGCCGGCGCCGAGAACATCCGCGAAGTCATCGCCTTCCCGCTGAACCAGCAGGGCCAGGACCTGATGATGAACGCGCCGAGCGAGGTCAGCGAAAAGCAGCTGAAAGAGCTGCACATCCGCCTCGCGCCGCCCATCAAGGCGTAGCGTCCCTTACCCCCTTGAGGGGTAAGAAGGCTCCGCGCATCGGAGCCCTCGCGCAGGCGGGGGCGGAGATCCTTGCGCGGAAGATCGGGGGTCGTGCGACGGCGCCTGTTCAGAGCTTCGCTACGTACAGTCCGCAGCCTCGGCGCGCGGGAGAGACCCCCGATCTCCCTCGCAAGTACCTGCGCGGCTGCCGCCGCTCCGGTGCGATGGGCCCTTCTTACCCCTCAGGGGGGGTAAGAGGTCACCGAACCCGCTGCGTGTCCTGGGCGTAGATGTAGCGCGGCGCCGGAGGCGCGGGCGCGGCGGGCGGCGCGGGCGGAACCGGCATCACCAGCGTCCGCGCCGAACACGCACGCGGCTTCAATCCCGACGGCAGCCTGGTCGAGCTGTCCGAACAGGCGGTGGAGACCTGGGCCTGGGTCAGGTGGCGCGCGGTCGAAAGGTCAGCGCCGCGCAGATCGGCGCCGCGCAGGACCGCGCCCTGGAAGTCCGCGCCCCGGAAGGTCGCGCCCTTTGCCTTGGCGGAGTCCAGCCGCGCATCGCGGAAATTGGCGTTGTCGAACATGCCGGCGGTCAGCACGCTGCGCTGCATCCGGGCGCGCGAGAAGTTCGCGCGCGCGCCCACCGCGCGTGAGAAGTTGGCGCCCACCAGCTCGGCGTCGGCGAAGCTCGCGCGCGTCAGGGTGGCGCTGACCCAATTGGTCATCGGCAGGGTCGCGCCGGTCAGGTTGGCGGACGTCAGGTTGGCGCGGGTGAAGATCGACCCCGGCGCCTCGGCCCCGTCCAGGCGGCTGCTGATGAAGATGGCGCCGGCGAACACCGACCCGACCATTTCGGCGCCGCGCAGGTCGGCGCGGGTGAAGTCGCTGCGCGAGAAGTTGGACGCCATCAGCTCGGCGCCGCGCAGGTCTGCCCCGATCAGGGTCGCCTCTTCGAACTGGGCCGAGGTGAAGGAAGCGCCGATCAGCTTGCGGCCCGAAAGCTCGCACCGGGCGCAATGGCCGCCGAAATTGACCGTGCGGGCCACGTCG
>JANNVY010000280.1:0-2781 GCA_031408375.1 Pseudomonadota bacterium
GGACGGGTCGAGCCCGTACTGGATGTCGAAGGCGGCCGAGATGTCGGGATTGGTGACCCCGAGATCATTGCCCACCGCGCTGACCTCGATCGCGCCCAGCGAGCTGCCGGTGGCGAAGAAGCCGGGGGTGACCACCCCGCCCTGGGCGTCGATGACCCGGGCCCCGGCGGGTGCGCGGTTGCCCGACCCGACCGAGGCGATGGCGCCGTCCTTGATCACCACGGTGCCGTTCTCGATCGTGCCTTGCGGGCCGGCGGTCAGGATGCGGGCGTTGACGATGGCGATGGTCTCGGCGGCGGCGGACGAGGCGGCGAAGGCCAGGACGGCGGCCGCGGCGACGGCCATCTGTTTGAAGCGGCGCATCAGCGGATCCCCATGCCGAGTTGGAAGTCGGACCGCGGCTGGAAGCGCGGGTCGTTGCGATCATAGGTCAGGGCGCCGTCGATCCAGACCTGATTGGCCCGGGCATAGACCGAGAACGGATTGGCGCTCCAGAGCACCACGTCGGCTCGCTTGCCCGGTTCAAGGGTCCCGGTCTGATCCAGAATTCCGATGGCCTTGGCGGGGTTGGAGGTGATCCACCGGATCGCCTCCTCCTCGCTGATCTGGTAGCCGCCGCGGCGGGCGGCCGACAGGGCCGCCGCCGCCTCCTGGTTCAGCCTCTGGGTCAGGTTCTCGTCGTCGGAGTGGATAACCGCGCAGGCGCCGGCGGCATGCAGCATGCCGGCGTTCTCCTCGATGCCGTCCAGGCTCTCCATCTTGAAGCCCCACCAGTTGGCCCAGGTGGCCGAACAGACGCCCTCGCGGGCGAGCACGTCGGCGATCTTGTAGGCCTCCGACGAGTGGTGGAACATGGTGATGCGGTAGCCAAACTCCCGGGCGATATCCAGCATCACCACCATCTCGTCGGCGCGGTAGCAGTGGTTCTGCACCAGGATGTCGCCGCGCAGCACGCCGGCCAGGGTGTCCATCTGCAGGTCGCGCGTCGGCGCCTCGGCCTTCTCGCCCTTGGCGATCTTGGCGCGGTAGTCATCCCACTTCTTCTGATAGGTCCGCGCGTTGATCCAGGCGGCGCGGTAGCCGGCCACATTGCCCATGCCGGTGGCCGGCGACTGGTTGCGTCCGCCGTAGACGCGCGAGGGGTTCTCGCCGCAGGCCATCTTCAGGCCGTAGGGGGCGCCGGGCATCTTCATGCCCTGCATGGTGCGCGAGGGCACGTTGCGCACCGTCACCGATCGACCGCCGAAGAGGTTCGCCGAACCGGGCAGGATCTGAAGCGTCGTGACGCCGCCGGCGCGGGCGGTGTTGTACCCAGGGTCCTGGGGCCAGAGCGAGTGTTCCGACCAGACCTGGGCGGTGTTGGGGCTGGTCGCCTCGTTGCCGTCCGACAGGGCCGCGACGCCGGGAGAAGGATAGACGCCCAGGTGGCTGTGGGCGTCGACGATGCCGGGGGTGACGAACTTGCCGCGGCCGTCGATCACCGTGTAGCCCGAGGGGGCGGCCAGGCCGGCCTCGACTCGCTCGATCTTGCCGTCGCGCAGCAGCACCGTGCCGTTCTCGATGCGCTTGCCGGCGCCGTCGAATACCGTGGCCCCGACAATGGCGACCGGGCCAGACCCGATGGGCCGGTAGGTCGAGGGGTAGGGATCGGCGCGGATGTCCTGGTCCAGACCCGCCGGCAGGGCGTTCGACGCCGTGGAGGCGCCGGAGCTGCTGGTTGTGGACGAGCTTGTGGAGCCGGTGGTGGTTCCAGTGGTGGCGCAGCCCGAAAGCAGGGCGGCCACGCAGACGGCCGCGGTCGCGGCTTGCATTCGGATCACGGATTTTCCCCTTGCCCGACCCATATCGAGAGGCCGGCACTAAATCATCCGCCGCGCGCCCGTGAAAGGCCGGTTTCCTGACAAAAAGGTAATGCAGCGATATGCCGCGCCGGTAGCCCGTCAGGCGAGCGGCGGTCAGGGTTGCCTCAGCCTCCGCCGACCAGGGCGACCAGGGCGTTGCGGGCCGAAGGCAGCAGGTAGATCTGCATGCCCTGGATGATCAGCATGGCCAGGATCGGGGTCAGGTCCATGCCGCCGAGCGGCGGGATCATCCGCTGCAGCGGATAGAGGACCGGCCGCACGATACCCTCTAGGAAACCGCTGACCGAATAGACGAAACGGTTGCGCATATTGACCACGTCGAAGGCCACCAGCCAGCTGAGCACGGCCCAGACGATGATCGCGAAGCTGAGCAGCCCCAGCAGCGAATTGAACACGAAGAAAACGAAGTCGACGACGGCGATCATGGCGACCCTGCGAAAATGTCAGGCCGCTTCTATCGGCGCGGCCCCGGCCCCACAAGGTCAGGCTGTTCGCGCGTGGCGCCAGCGGCGTGCGGCGGAGGCTCCGGCGCTTGACTTGCCGCCCCCTCAACGCCTATCTCCGCGCCTCGCTTGGGGCCGTAGCTCAGTTGGTAGAGCGCCTCGTTCGCAATGAGGAGGTCAGCGGTTCGATTCCGCTCGGCTCCACCATCCCTCGCGGGATGATGCTCGGGAAGATTGGCCTTGCGGGCGGCGCCCTGCGGCGAAGTGTCCCAGACTTTGACTCTGCAGTCCGTCCGCGAGGCTGTCGCGCCGCCTCGCGACGCACCCTCATCCCTGCGCGCCCCGTCTGGAAATCCAACAATTGTCCCAGTTTTTCAGCATGTTGTTGATCAACGGCTGGTTCACATTGTTTCTTAGGTTCTGCGAAACCTCGGTCATGGCAAGCGTCAGGCCGGGACCTGGGCGGGGCTCGCCAT
>JANNVY010000281.1:0-8538 GCA_031408375.1 Pseudomonadota bacterium
TCACCCTGGCCTATGGCGACGTGCTCATCGCGGCGGACGGCCCCTCAGCCAGGGCCGCCCGCGAACGGCTTTCGGCGGTAGCCGCCCAGTCCCGCGCTGCCCAGGCGGCCGACAGCGCCGAGGGGCGTTACCTCGACGGCCGTCTGAAAGTGCTGGAAGCGCAGGCCGCCGGTATCGAGGCCTTGCGAGCGGGCCGCGCCGACGAGGGCGTCGCCGCCCTGCGCCACGCGGCGGCGTTGGAGACCGCCTTGCCGGTCGAGTTCGGCCCGCCGGCGATCGAAAAGCCGTCGTTCGAGCTGCTGGGCGACGAACTGGCCCGCCTGGGCCGCAAGCCCGAGGCGGTGGCGGCCTACCGCGAGGCGCTGAAGCACGCGCCGGGGCGGCGGATCTCGGTGGCCGGGGCGGCCGCCCGCTAGGCTTCGATGGTCCCCTGGAAACCGCCGAAGATCATGCGCTTCATGTCGAAGGGCGCGCTCTTGGGATCGAAGTCGTTCATGCGCGGGTCGGCGAAGACCTTGGCGTTGACCTCGTCGCGGTGGGCGCGGTCACGGTAGGTGATGAAGGAGAAGATCACCGTCTCGTCGTCCGTGGCCTGGACGGCGCGCGGGAAGGAGGTGACCTCGCCAAAGGGCACGTCGTCGGCCAGGGCCTCGCAATAGGTCAGGGCGCCGTGCTCCATCCAGACCGTGCGGCCCAGCGTCGCCATCTTCCAGTAGTCGTCCAGCTTCGCCTTGGGCACCGCGAGAACGTATCCGTCGACATAGGCCATGGGGGTCTCCTTTCGGGTGATTGTCGGCTCTCTACCTCAACGACGAACGGGGCGAGTCTGGTTCGACGGGCTTCAACAAACTTCTCTTCCTACCCCGCCGCCCCGATCGGTTCCTTCGCCGGGAGGAATCGCGGGTTGCGGAACAGGGCGGCGCTGACCAGGGCCACGACCACGCCGACCGGCAGCATCTCGACCATGGTCATGGAGAAGCGCAGCAGGGGGTTGTCGTAGATGGCCTGGAACTGGGCGGCCTGGGCGCGGATCTCGGCCATCTTTGCGGCGCTGGCGTTCTCGGCCTCGGCCCTGGCGATCATCCCGGCATTGTATTCGCCGATGAAGTCCTTGCCCGAGATGGCCAGGTAGGCTTCCCAGGCCGCGGCGTAGATGACCGCGGCGATCACGGCGATGCCCAGGCCGATGACCAGGCCGCGCCAGAAGGTGATGACCCCGCCGCCGGTCTGGTCGCGGTACTGCTTTATGCCCATGCCGATGGTGGACAGGGCGATCAACATGGACAGGTAGCCCAGCCACATCGCCATCGGGTTCATGTGGTCGTTGATGACCAGCAGGCTCAGCTGCATCAGCCCCGCGACGATGACGCCGCCGACCAGGCCCCAGATCAGAATCGTGCGTCCCATGGGACCGCTCCTTCGTGTTGCGTTCAGGCCGGCGAAGCTGGCGCGGGCGAGCCTGGCGCGCCATCGCCCGAATGGGTGAGAAGCGCCATATGGTCCGTTCGTCTCACGGGATCAGCGCCAGCTCGCGGGCCTTGGCGAGCGCCTGGGTCCGGCGGCCGACCTCAAGCTTGGCGAACAGGTTGGCCAGGTGGGTCTTCACTGTATTGGGCGCCACGCCCAGGGTGCGGGCCATTTCCTTGTTGGACTGCCCGTCGGCGACCAGGTCCAGGGCGCGCAGCTCCTGGCGTGTCAGGCCCAGCGCCGCGATGGCCGCGTCATTGCGCTGGAAACCGCTGCGCGGCCGGCTGGACAGCCGCCATCCGACCCACACTCCGCCGCCCGCGAAGGCGACCGCGATGATGGCGATGTAGATCTCGCGGGAGAACGCCATGGCCAGGTACTGGAACTCCAGCCACTGCAGCGCGAAGGCCGCTGCGGCGAGCACCAGGGCCCAGACAATGACGGTGCTGAGCATCGCGCGGGTCATGGGGCGAGTGTGGCGCGCTATTGGGGATTCGTCACGGGTTCGGGCTGGCCCGGGTCAGGGCGCGACGGCGAAGCCCTCGCCCGGCTCGACCCAGATCATGCGCTGGTCGAAGTCCTTCTTGGGCTTTCCGTCCAGGGAGCCGTAGGCCATGTAGCCGTTGCCGTCGCCGACCCAGCGGGCGCAAACCTCGCCCTTGCGCGGCGCAAGGGACAGCATCAGCCGGTAGCCGGACTCCTGGCCGGGCGTGGCGGGCTGGCCGGCGACAATGAAACTCGCCTTCTGCAGGTTCTCAAGGTTCCCGCAGACGGAGCGGCCTCTAACCACCACCGGCGAGGTGACCACCAGGACCCCGGGCCCGGTCTCGTCCATCAGCGCCTGCGTGGTGCTCAGGATACGCCCGTCATCCTCGAAGCTGTAGGCCGCCATGATCTTGCAGGTCCTGGCGTAGATGTTGGGTTGGAAGCACTGGATCTGGCCCTGCCGCCCCGGCTGCAGGATGTCCGTCCGGTCCTCGATCACCGGTTCGGGGAGGTTTTCAACGGCGTCGGCCGACGCGGGGTCGGCCGTGGCGAGGGCAAGGATCAGCAGTGCAGCGCTCATCTGACTATCTGAACCCAACTATTGCGGCGGGTCCATGGCGACAAATCGTGACCGGTCGACGCTGGGACGGAACCGCGCTAAGCCGCCAGACCCATTCTTGGAGCCTTGCCCATGCGCCCTTCCGGCCGCGCCGCCGCCGACCTTCGCCCCGTCACGCTGGAGACCGGCGTCAACCGCTATGCCGAAGGCTCGTGCCTGGTCTCCTTCGGCCACACCCGCGTGCTGGTCACCGCGTCGCACGAGAGCAACGTCCCGCCCTGGATGCGCGGCAAGGGTTCGGGCTGGGTGACGGCCGAGTACGGCATGCTGCCCCGCGCAACCCACACCCGCGGCCGTCGCGAGGCCGCGTCTGGCAAGCAGTCGGGCCGCACCCAGGAAATCCAGCGCCTCATCGGTCGCTCCATGCGCGCCGTGGTGGATCTGAAGGCTCTCGGCGAGCGCCAGATCACGCTCGACTGCGACGTCATCCAGGCTGACGGCGGCACCCGCACCGCCGCCATCACCGGCGCCTGGGTGGCGCTGTCGCAGTGCTGCAAGTACTTGACTGACGAGGGCGTGCTGCAGAAGAACCCGATCCTCGACCAGGTCGCGGCGGTGTCGTGCGGCATCTTCGAAGGCGAGCCGGTCTGCGACCTCGACTACGAGGAAGACTCCAACGCCGAGGCGGATTCCAACTTCGTCCTCACCGGCGACGGTCACATCGTCGAGGTCCAGGCCACGGGCGAGAAGCGCGGTTTCTCCCGCGGCGAATTCGACAGCCTCTTCGGCCTCGCCATCCACGGCTGCACCGAACTCTTCGCCCTGCAGCGCAACGCCGCCGCGAGCTAGGCCGTGCCGGAGCTGCCCGAGGTCGAGACGGTCCGCCGGGGCCTTGAGCCGGCGCTTGAGGGCCAGCGCCTGACCGGCGTGACGGTCAACCGGCCGGACCTGCGCTTTCCCTTCCCGGAACGGTTCGCTGAGCGGCTGGAGGGTGCGACGGTCGAGCGCCTTGAGCGCCGCGCCAAATACCTGCGCTTCGCCCTCGATACCGGCGAGACCTGGGTGACGCACTTAGGCATGACCGGCCGCTTCACCCTGGACGGCGTCGCGCCCGGCGAGTTCGAGGAGGCCGCGCCGGTCGGCGGCAAGCACGAGCACCTGTCGCTGACCACCGGCGCCGGTCGCCGCGTCGGATTCTCGGACGCGCGCCGCTTTGGCTACATGGCGCTGGTCCCCACCGCCGAGCTCGACGACCACCCGTGGTTCAAGGGCCTCGGCCCCGAGCCGCTGGGCAACGAATTCAACGCCGGGGTGCTGAAAGCCGCCTTCAAGGCCAAGAAGCAGAACGTGAAGGCGAGCCTGCTCGACCAGCGCATCGTCGCGGGCCTGGGCAATATCTATGTGGTCGAGGCGCTCTACCGCTCGCAGATCTCGCCGCTGACGCCGGCCGGCAAGGTCTCCATGCCCAGGCTGGAGCGGCTGACGACCGCCATCCGCGACGTGCTGACCGAGGCGGTGGAGGCGGGCGGCTCGACAATCGGCGACTTCGCCAACGCCGAGGGCGGGCAGGGCTACTTCCAACACCGCTTCGACGTCTATGGCCGCGAAGGCGACCCTTGCCTGCGCGACGGCTGCAAGGGCGTGATCAAGCGCGTCGTCCAGGCGGGACGCTCGACCTTCTGGTGCGGGACCTGCCAGAAATAGCGGCGGCCGTGGCGCTGGCGCTGGCCTGACGCGGTTGCTACACGCTCCGCCCATCCCCGGGAGCACGCCATGGCCGACATCTACGAGACCCTGATCATCGAGCGCGAGGACGGCTACGCCCTGGTGCGGCTGAACCGGCCAGAGGCGCTGAACGCGCTGAACTCCCGCCTGATGGCCGACCTCTCGGCCTTCCTCGACGCCGTCGAGCATGACGACGGTGTGCGCTGCATCGTCCTGACCGGATCGGACAAGGCGTTCGCCGCGGGCGCCGACATCAAGGAGATGTCGTCCAAGTCCTACGCCGAGATGTTCACCGAGAACTTCTTCGCCGGGGTCTCGGACCGCATCAGCCGCTTCCGCAAGCCGATCATCGCGGCGGTCTCGGGCTATGCGTTGGGCGGCGGTTGCGAGCTGGCCATGCTGTGCGACTTCATCCTGGCGTCGGAGAGCGCGAAGTTCGGCCAGCCGGAGATCAACCTGGGCGTCGCGCCGGGCATCGGCGGCTCGCAGCGCCTGACCCGCTACGTCGGCAAGTCCAAGGCCATGGACATGATCCTGACCGGCCGGATGATGGACGCGGCGGAAGCCGAGCGCGCCGGCCTGGTCAGCCGCGTCTTCCCGATCGACAAGCTGGTGGATGAAGCCAAGGCCATCGCGGCCAAGATCGCGTTCCAATCGCCCCTGGCGGTGATGATGAACAAGGAGATGGTCGACGCCGCCTACGAGACGACCCTGACCCAGGGCGTCCGCTTCGAGCGCCGCCTGTTCCACTCGCTGTTCGCCTTCGACGACCAGAAGGAAGGCATGAGCGCCTTCGTCGAGAAGCGGAAGCCTGAGTTCAAGGGGAAGTAGGGCTAGACGGGCGGCAGGAAGATTCCGGACTCGCGTTGACCCTTTCCGCCTTTCCCGCTATAGCCGCCCGCTCCTGAATTTCTCCACGCCGCAGGCAGGGGCCGGCGGCGTTTCACGTTCGAAGGACTACCAATGGCCAACAATCCCGGCGCCAAGAAAGCGATCCGCAAGATCGAACGCCGCACCGAGGTCAACAAGGCGCGCCGCTCGCGCGTCCGCACCTACCTGCGCAAGTTCGACGAGGCGCTCGCCGCCGGTGACGCGAAGGCCGCCGCCGGCGCCTTCATCGTGGCCCAGTCCGAACTGATGCGGGCGGTGTCCAAGGGCGTCGTTCACAAGAACACCGGGTCGCGAAAAGTGTCGCGCCTGGCGGCTCAGCTGAAGAAGCTCGCCGCCGCGTAAGCAAGACCGCTTTTCGCGGCTGCCTAACGAAATTCGCAGGGAATCCAGAGCCGAGTGAACGCAAGTTCGCTCGGC
This sequence comes from Pseudomonadota bacterium, assembly GCA_031408375.1. Lineage (GTDB taxonomy): Bacteria > Pseudomonadota > Alphaproteobacteria > Caulobacterales > Caulobacteraceae > JAEZEZ01. Next base: position 5,546 of record JANNVY010000281.1, read on the forward strand.
TTTTCCGCCATGGTCACGGTGCTCGAAAGCAGGCGATTCGCCACGGGTCAATTCCGTCATCGGAATTTTCCCCAAGCGCGCGAAGCGGTTAGGCGAGTCAACGGATTTATTCGCACCAAAGGCTAATTTTCCCCTCTTTACCAAGCCTCCTCCTCGGCTAATTTCACGGTCCTAACGCGGCCGTCTTCAGACGGAAAAACGCGCGGGGGGCGCCTTCGCGTCCGCGTTAGCAAGAGTCTGTTTCGAATAGAAAATCAGGCCTGGGGGCACGCTCCAGGTCAACGATCAAAACTTGCCTGAATGGGGCTGGGGAAAAACAATGGCGAGACTGGAAACGGGTACGCCGCCTGAGGCGGTTTGGACCAAGGTCGCGGATGCCCTGAGAGGCGAACTGGGCGAGGGCCCGTTCAATTCCTATGTGGCGCCGTCCGACGTGCGTCCGGGCTCGTCGGGTCTGCTCTATCTGGTCACCCCCACCGCCTATGCGCGGGACTGGATGCGCAAGAACGCCATCAACCGCGTCGAAGAGCTGTGGATCGCCAACGATCCCGCGCGCCGTCCCATCGGCCTGCGCTGCCGCCACGAGCATGAGGCCGACGGCGGTGCGATCGTGGAGCCCGCCGCGACGGCGCCTGCCGCGCTGAGCGACACCGACAAGACCTTCGCCGGCGCGGTCTCGGACATGAGCGAGCGCCAGCGCCCGACCCGCGCGGCCGGCCTGCAGGAGCGCCTGTCCTTCGACAGCTTCGTCCCCGGCCAGGGCAACGAGTTCGCCTTCGCCATGGCTCGCCAGGTCGCCACCTGGGCCGACGGCCACTTCAACCCGGTCTTCTTCCACGGCCCCTACGGCTACGGCAAAACCCACCTGTTGAACGCCATCGGCTGGGAGGCCCAGCGCCTCCGCCCGGACGCCAAGGTGATCTACCTGACCGCTGAACGCTTCCTGTCCGCCTTCGTGCGCGCCGTGATGGATCGCTCCACCGCCGCCTTCAAGGAAGAGCTGCGCGGCGCCGACCTGCTGCTCATCGACGACGTCCAGTTCATCGGCGGCAAGGCGTCGACCCAGGAAGAGCTTTTCCACACCCTGACGGCCCTCCTCGAAGACGGCCGCCGCGTGGTCCTCACCGGCGACAAGCCGCCGTCGGCCATGACGGAAGTCGATGCTCGCCTGCGCTCGCACCTGGGCGCCGGTCTGGTCTGCCCGGTCGAGCCCGGCGACAAGGCGCTGCGCCTGTCGGTGGTCCAGCGCAAGCTGGAGCTGCTGGCCCAGCGCCAGCCGGTCGACCTGCCCGCCCGCCCCGAAGTCCTGCAGTTCCTCGCCGACCGTGTCCCGGGTTCCATCCGGGAGCTGGAAGGCGCGCTCAACACCCTTGTCGCCGTCGCCGGCCAGCGCCTGTCGAAGATCACCCTCGAGGAAGTCCAGACGCTGCTGCGTCCGAACCTGACCGGCGGCATCGAGCGCCGCATCACCGTCGACGAGATCCAGAAGACCACCGCCGACCACTTCGGCCTCAAGCAGGCCGACCTGCTGTCGGAACGTCGCACCCGCTCGATCGCGCGCCCCCGCCAGGTGGCCATGTACCTGTGCAAGCTCCACACGACCCGCTCCTACCCCGACATCGGCCGCCGCTTCGGCGGGCGCGACCACACCACGGTCCTGCACGGGGTTAAGAAGATCGAAAGCCTGATGACCACGGACGAGCAGATCGCCCGCGACGTCGAGGCGCTTTCGAGGAAGCTGCGCGGCTGATTGAAGCGATCCACAAGGCAGGCGGGGAGAAGGCCTTCGCGGGGCTTCCCCCGCCGCCGGTTTTGGATACTGTGCAAAGCCCTTAATCTCTCTCTTGCCGGGGGATTCGGCCTCCCGGCGGCTGGGCGCGACATATGCATTTGACCATCGAGCGCGCGGCGCTCCTTAAGGCCCTCGGCCACGTCCAAAGCGTCGTTGAACGCCGCAACACCATTCCGATCCTGTCCAATGTGCTGTTGTCAGCCGACCGGGACGGCGTGTCCTTCTCGGCCACCGACCTGGACATGGAGATCGTCGACGAGGCCGAGGCCGTCGTGAACGTCCAGGGCCAGATCACCGCGCCGGCCCACACGCTCTACGAGATCGTCCGCAAGCTGCCCGAGGGCGCCGACGTCGAGCTGAAGTATTCCGGCGACGATCCGCGCCTGTCGGTCTCGGCCGGGCGCTCGCGCTTCAACCTGCCGGTGCTGCCGGCGGGCGACTTCCCGGTGATGTCGTCCGACGGCCTGTCGGCCCGCTACAGCCTCGACAAGGCCGAGCTGGCCCGGCTGATCGACAAGACCCGTTTCGCCGTCTCCACCGAGGAGACGCGCTACTACCTGAACGGCCTCTATCTCCACACCGTGTCCGACGAGGGCTCAGCCAAGCTGCGCGCGGTCGCCACTGACGGCCACCGTCTGGCGCTCGCCGAGATGATCGCGCCGGAAGGCGCCGCGGGCGGCCCGGGGGTGATCGTGCCGCGCAAGACCATCGACCAGGTGCGCCGCCTGCTCGACGACGGCCAGGGTCTGGTCGACGTCCAGGTCTCGGCCGCCAAGATCCGCTTCGAGTTCGGCCGCGCGTCCCTGACCTCGAAGGTCATCGACGGGTCCTTCCCCGACTACATGCGCGTCATCCCCAAGGACAACCAGCGCCTGCTGACGGTCGACAACGCCGTCTTCGCCCAGGCCGTCGACCGCGTCTCGACCATCTCGGCCGAGAAGTCGCGTTCGGTGAAGCTGGCGGTGGATCCGGGCAAGGTGACCCTGACCGTGCGCAACATGGAAGCCGGCCAGGGCGTGGAAGAGCTGGAAGTCGATTACGACGACGAGAGCTTCGAGATCGGCTTCAACGCCCGCTACCTGCTCGACGTCGCCGGCCAGATCACCGGCGAGACCGCCGAGCTGCGCTTTGCCGACCCGGCCTCGCCGACCCTGGTGCTCGACCCCGCCGACGCGGGCGTCCAGTACGTGCTGATGCCGCT
>JANNVY010000282.1:0-4715 GCA_031408375.1 Pseudomonadota bacterium
CCTGTCGCCATCGTCGGCTTCAGCGCCCCCAGCGCTGTGTTCCTGCTGGGTTCCGAAACTGAACTGGGCGACGCCGCCGCCGCCGCCCGCGCCGTCAGCGACGGCCGACCCGCCGTGGTCGAGGACCGCTCCCGCGATGCCTTCAACCGCGCCCTTGCCGGCCTCAGGGCAAAGGCCGCCCCTGTGGCGACCCTGAAGGGATATGACTATGTGCACGGCGAGCCCATTTCCCTGACCGTCTATCGCCCCGGCCCCCCAAGGAGCGCCCGTTGAGCCGTCTCATCGAAATCGTCGAAGTCGGACCCCGCGACGGGCTGCAGAACGAGAAGACCGTGCTCTCGGTCGAGGACAGGATCGAGTTCATCCAGCGCCTCGAGACCGCCGGTGCGAGACGGATCGAGACGGTCAGCTTCGTGAACCCCGCCCGTGTGCCCCAGATGGCCGGGGCCGAGGAGGTTTCCGCCGCCTTGCCCCGTCAGGCCGGTCGCTCGCGCATTGGCCTGGTTCTGAACCTGCGCGGCTGGGACCGGGCGGTGGAGGCGGGCGTGGACGAGGCGAACGTCGCGCTCGCGGCCTCCGACGGCTTCGGAACCCGCAACCAGGGCATGACCGTCGCCCAGCAGCTGGACATGCTGGGCCAGATCGCCGAGCGGGCGCACAACTCCGAAGGCGCCGGCCCCAATGCTCAAGAGGGGGGAATGCCGAAGCTGTCGGCCACCATTTCCGTCGTCTGGGGCTGCCCCTTCGATGGCGAAGTGGACGAAGGCCAGGTGACCGCCATGGTCAAACAGATCGCCTCCCTGGGCATCAAGGAGATCGCGCTGGCCGACACCATCGGCGTGGCCGACCCCTGGACCGTTCGCCGTCGCGTCGAGGCCGCTAGGAAGGCCGCGCCGGACGCGACCCTGCGCCTGCATTTCCACGACACGCGCAACACCGGCCTGGCCAACGCCTATGCCGGGATCGAGGCAGGGATCACCGTGCTGGACGCCAGCTGCGGCGGCATCGGCGGCTGCCCCTTCGCGCCCAACGCCACCGGCAATATCGCCACCGAGGACCTGGTCTACATGCTCCAGCGCGGCGGCTTCGAGACGAGCTACGACCTCGACGCCCTGATCGAGACGGCGCAGTGGGTCGGCGCCAAGCTGGGCAAGCAGACCCTGTCCGCGCTGAGCCGCGCGGGCGGTTTTCCGATCATCGCCGGCTGAGGCTTCAGCCCCGCTGGTCGGGCGCGAGCGCCTCTTCACTCAGCATCCGCACGGCTTCCTCCAGCGACACCACCGTCTGCTCCTGTGAGCCGAAGCGGCGGATGGCGACGGTGCGGTTTTCGGCTTCCTGGCGGCCGACCACGGCGATGGCCGGGATCTTCTGCACCGAGTGCTCGCGGATCTTGTAGCCGACCTTCTCGTTGCGCAGGTCGATCTCGGTGCGCAGGCCCGCCTTGCGGAAGGCTGCGCGCACCTCTTCGGCATAGCCGTCGGCGTCCGAGGTGATGGTCGCCACCACGGCTTGCGTCGGCGCCAGCCACATCGGGAAGGCCCCGGCGTAGTGCTCGATCAGGATGCCGATGAAGCGCTCCAGCGAGCCCAGCACCGCGCGGTGCAGCATGGCCGGGCGGCGCTTGGAGCCGTCCTCGGCCGTGTACTCCGCCTCGAAGCGGTCGGGCAGGTTGAAGTCGACCTGGACCGTGCCGCACTGCCAGGCCCGACCGATGGCGTCATAGAGTGTGAACTCCAGCTTGGGACCATAGAAGGCGCCCTCGCCCGGGTTCAGGGTGAACTCGATGCCCATCATCTCGCAGGACTTGGCCAGCTCGGACTCGGCCTGGTCCCAGATCTCGTCGGAGCCGATGCGCTCGTCCGGCCGCGTCGACAGCTTCACCTCGACCTCGGTGAAGCCGAAGTCCTTGTAGGTGTCGAAGATCAGCTGGCCGGCGTCGGCAGCCTCCTGGGGAAGCTGCTCGGGCGTGCAGAAGATGTGGGCGTCGTCCTGGACGAAGGCGCGCACCCGCATCAGGCCGTGCAGGGCGCCGGACGGCTCGTAGCGGTGGCAGGAACCGAATTCGGCCATGCGCAAGGGCAGGTCGCGATAGGACTTCTGGCCGACGTTGAAGATCTGGACGTGGCCCGGGCAGTTCATCGGCTTGACCGCCAGCTGCTGGCCCTCGTCGGCCACCTCGCAGACGAACATGTTGGCCTTGTACTTGGCCCAGTGGCCCGAGCGCTCCCACAGGCCGCGGTCCATCAGCATGGGCGAGCGGACCTCGACGTAGCCGGCGATGTCCAGCCGGCGCCGGATGTAGGCCTCCAGCGTCCGGTAGATGGTCGCGCCCTTGGGGTGCCAGAACACCGACCCCTGCGCCTCTTCCTGCATGTGGAAGAGGTCCAGCGCCCGGCCCAGGCGGCGGTGGTCCCGCTTCTCAGCCTCTTCGATGCGCTTGAGGTAGGCGTCGAGTTCGTCCTGGGTCGCCCAGGCCGTTCCGTACATGCGCTGCAGCTGGGCGTTGCGGTGGTCGCCGCGCCAGTAGGCGCCCGCCAGCTTGGTCAGCTTGAAGGCCTTGCCGACGAACTTGGTCGAGGGGAAGTGCGGCCCGCGGCACAGGTCCAGCCACTCGCCCTGGCGGTACAGGGTGATCTCTTCCGTCCCGGGCAGGTCGGCGATGATCTCGGCCTTGTAGGCTTCGCCCACGTTCTTGAAGTGGGCGATGGCGAGGTCGCGGTCCCAGACCTCGCGCACGATGGCCGCGTCGCGGTCGATGATCTCGCGCATCTTGGCTTCGATCTTCGGGAAGTCCTCGATGGAGAAGGGCTCTTCACGGGCGAAGTCGTAGTAGAAACCGTCCTCGATCGACGGGCCGATGGTCACCTGGGTGCCGGGGAACAGGGCCTGCACGGCCTCCGCCAGCACGTGGGCGGTGTCGTGGCGGATGGTTTCCAGAGCTTCGGGCGCATCGCGCATGACGAGCTCAAACGAGCCGCTCTCAAGCGGGCGGCGCAGGTCGCGCAGCTCGCCGTCCAGCTTCACCAGCGCCGCGCGCTTGGCCAGCGACGGCGAAATGGCGTGGGCGACATCGTAGCCCGTGGACCCCTCGGGGTACTCGCGCTTGGCGCCATCGGGAAAGTTCAGTTCGATCATGGTTCACACTTGCGTGGAGGCACCGGGTCGTAGCCCGATCCCCCCCAGGGATTGCATCTGCATACGCGCCGGGCGGCCATCCAGGAGCCGCGCCAGAACCCATGCTCGATCAGGGCGTCCGCCGCATACACCGAACAGCTCGGCGCAAAGCGGCATTGCTGCCCGATCAGGGGCGAGAGCGTCAGTTTGTAGGCGCGGAGCGCGCCCCTGACGGTTCGTTCGTAGAGTTTCATTGCCGACAAAGGCCCCGAACGGGTCGCGCGCTTATCGCACCTGCGAAAAGCCGCGATCAAGCCGCGTCGGCGGTGCTAGTTCGATCCAGCGCCTTTCGGGCGGCTTCCGCAGCGGCCTCGATGGCCACCAGGGTCGAGGCATGGCGGGGCGGATAGTCGGCCACGGCGGCCATGAGAGCGAGATCGGCGAACCGTCCCGTCGGCGCCGGCCCGCCCTGTTTCAGCATGGCTTTCAGCATGTCGCGGGCGGCCTCGACCTCTTCCACGGTTGCGCCGATGATGTGTTCGCCCACGATGCCGGCGACCGCCTGGCCCAGGGCGCAGGCCTTCACGTCCTGGGCGTAGTCGACGATCACGCCGTCGCGGACGACCACATCGACCACCGCCTTCGATCCGCACAGCTTGGAAACCCGCTCGGCCGAGGCGTCAGGCGCGGGCAGGCGCCCGGCGCGCGGAAGGTTGGCGGCCAGCTTGAGGATTTTCGCGCTGTACAGGTCGTCGATCATTGCGGCCGAAAGGTAATGGCTCGGGCGTTGAAATAGAAGCCACGACGCGGCGCGGCGCCTTGATCCGCCTCAAGTCCCGGCTTCGGCCCGGGCCTTGATCGCCTCGCCCAGCAGCTCAAAGCCCTGCTTGAAGGCCCGGCCGCGGCGCTTCAGTTCGCTCTTGGCGCGGTAACCCTCGTAGAGGATGCCGTTGGCGAAGATGCAGCTGCCAGGGATCAGTTCCTCGATCTCCAGGTAGCGCAGGCTGGACCACAGGAAGCCCTTCTCCGCCCAGACCAGCTGTTCCAGCGGGGCCCAGTCGGTCACCTTCACCTCGACGGCGCGCGGCTCCTCGCCCGGATAGGCTTCCTGCACGGTCAGGGTCGAGCCGAAGCTGATGCTCCCGGAGGCGCCGGGGTGCAGCGGGTTCCAGTCTTTCCAGTGCTCCAGCTCGGACACCAGCTCCCAGAGCCGGTCGGCGGAGGCGCGGATGCCCAGGCGGTGTTCGATCTTCAAGGCCATGACGCGGTCATAGCGCGCGCCCTCTCCCTTGTGGAGAGGGAGGTCCCAGCGTGCCGGAGCGGCGCAAGCCGCGAAGGCCAACGCTGGAGGGTGAGGGGGAAGCGCGACATTGGCCGAGGTGGCGGTTCCGCCTCAACGTTGACCGCTCCGCGGTCCCCTGCGGGTCCGCGCAAGTAATCTTCGCCTGCGGCTCCGATTGCGCGGGGCCCTCTTTCGCCGCCCGGAGAAGGATGAGTCAGCTCTTGAAACGCCAGGTCGCCCCGGTGGGCCCGTCCATCACCTCGACATTCAGCGCGTTCAGCTCGTCGCGCAGCTTGTCGGCGGTGGCGAAGTCGCGCTC
>JANNVY010000283.1:0-3346 GCA_031408375.1 Pseudomonadota bacterium
TCGCCGTGAAGTTCGTCGGTGACGCGTAGCCTTCGCTTCAGGAATCGCAGCAGCGGGTTGGCGGCCAGGTCGTGCGACTTGTCGGACATGGTGATCATCTTGACCCCGGTCAGGATCAGGAAGGCCGCGAAGATGTAGAGAACCCAGCCGAACTCCGACACCAGGGCGGCGCCGCCCGCGATCATGATGGCGCGCAGCACGATCACGCCGAGGATGCCCCAGAACAGCACACGATGTTGATATTGCTGTGGAATCGCGAAATAGCCGAAAATCATCGCGATGACGAAGACGTTGTCCATCGCCAGCGACTTCTCGACCACGAAGCCGGTCAGATATTCGATTGCAGGCTGCTGGCCGAGGCTGAACCAGACCCAGCCGCCGAAGGCGACGCCCAGGCTCAGGTATCCCAGGGACATCAGCAGGCTCTCGCGAACGCCGATTTCCCGGTGCTTCTTGTGCAGCACGCCCAGATCGAGAACGAGGAGGACGACAACGAGCGCCAGAAAGGCGCCCCACATCCAGACCGGCTTGGTCAGGAAGTCTTGAGTCAGAAATTCCATAAATCAGGGTTCCGTGTCGATCCGGCGATCAAACGCGGATGTCGAAGGTGTGCCGGCTGGGCCGGCGGATAAGGGTATCGCTTGTGAGCGTTTCAGCCTGACCGACCGGCCTGTCGGTCGGGCTGCTGCGGTGGGCGGCGACCCGCAGGGTTGTCTGGGTGAGCTGAGCCGCCCAGAGCTGCGCCAGTCCCACGCTGGCGGTCGGTCCGATTCTCATCGCAAGTCCCTGCCGGCGGGGAGGAGGTCGAAGCGCACGGGATCGAGATCCAGAAGGCGGCACAGGCGCAGGATGACCTCTCGCTCCTCGGCATCGAATCCGCCGTCCGCTTCGGCGACCGAGCATGCGGTCTCGATCAGCAGGCGGGAGGGGCCCTGCTGACCCCGAAGGCGCGCGACCGCGTCCTCGGCCACCGCCTCGCCGTCGTCGAGATCTTGCTCGAACCGCGTGTTCAGCGCCTCGAACGCATGGATCACCTCGTTGACGCCGAAGACAGCGATGTGCGGGGACTGACGCATGCGATCGATCATGCGCTTGCGTTCATCGGGCGTGACCCAGCCGTCGGCCTGGGCCACGAGGGCACAGGCGCCGACCACCGCGTCGATCTGCAGTTCGTCACCAGGCGTCCAGGCGTCCTCATGGTCGCGCGGGATGTACCGGTCGTGTTTTCTGTCGGGCTTGGGCATGGGGGCTCGCTTCGGGTCACCGCATGGCGGAGACCGGCTTTGATGTCGGGTGTGCGAGGGGCGCCGGCGGCCGTGGAGTGCCGCCGACCTTGACCTCTGCTAGTGAAAATCTGAGCGCATCGGGGCGCCGCCGAAGGCGGCCAACCGGTCCCTGATGGCGAGTTTTCTTTTCTTGATTCCCGCGACCGCGCGGTCGTCAGGCCAAGGCCTGGACCGTTCATCCCTCAGCGCCATCTCCAGCAGGGCGTGCAAGCCCTGTAGACGGCGAACCAATACGACAGACATGGAGCCTCTCCTTCTCTGGTAGCGGGAGCGCTCGACGCCGAGGCGGTCTGTTCGATTGATGGGGGGGCACACCAGCCGGACCCCGTCATCGAGCGCACCCGATGCGATCCGACATCACGATCATGATTGATCGTCAGAGGGGCCCGGGCCGCATTGAGAGAATGACGAACCCTTGGCTCAGGCGCCAATGAATAGTCGTGATGCCTGGCATCACGGGGCGATATGGTCGCGATCAAGCGACCGCAATACCTGCTCGGACAGGAGATCGACCGCACCGGATCGCGCGCCCCGCGCCCTCACCAGGGCGATTTCCGTTTCGTGCAGATCGGGGAGTCCACTTTCGGCCGCGAGTGTCATCAGATCGGCGGGCGTCATGGTCGCTGACAACACGCCGACCCCGAGTCCGGCCCTGAGCGCGGCGTGCTGGCCGGCCAGACTCGGCGACGTGTAGGCGATCCGGAAGGGGATTCCATGCTCGGTCAGGGCCGCCAGAGCCCGCTTGCGATAGATGTCGGGCGCAGGCGCCGTGACCAGCGGAAGGACGGGCGTCTTGGCCAGGGCCGGGTCGGCGGCGACCCAGACCAGCGGCTCGCGCCACACCCTCACCCCCAGGTCCGGACCCAGCGGCTCGCGCTTGATCAGCGCCAGGTCCAGCGAGCCCTTGGACAACTGGTCGAGCAGGTTCGCTGTGAAGTCACAGGTTACCGCCAAGCTGATCTTCGGGTGGCCGCGGGCGAAATCACCGAGGATACGTGGCAGGAAGGTGGTGGCGATGTCCTCGGGCGCGCCAAACCGGACCTCACCCTCCATGTCGCCCTCGTTCAAACCGGCCACGATCTCGTCGTTGAGGCGCAGCAGCGCGTTGGCGGGGCGAAGCAGGGCCTGGCCTTCGCCGGTGAGGGCGACATTTCGCGCACCGCGGCTGAAGAGCTCGACGCCCAACTGATCTTCCAGCCTGCGAATCTGAAGGCTGATCGCCGGTTGGCTGCGCCCAAGCCGAACGCCGGCGCGCGTGAAGCTGCCGGTCTCGGCGACCAGAACGAACGCCCTGAGCAGATCCAGGTCGAGATTCACGAGACGATGCATGCGAACCCGTTGGTGGCGCCGGTCGGGCGCATGAGGCAAACAATAGGCTGGCAAGTCGAGCCGGTGGCGCCGTTCCGGCCGCCGCCCGGCCAAATTCGGAGCACTGCATGGCTCACAGCCGCGATCAGACCGAAACCGCCGCTGCGCCCAGCTAGGCCGGCGGGATCACGCCTTCCGGCGTTAGCTGGTCCACCGCCGCCGGCAGGATCTGCGACATCTTCTGGGTCAGCTCCTCGGGCGTCATACCGATGCGCGCGGCCATCTCGGCCAGGGTGCCGGAGCCGAACACCCGCTGCAGGTCCTCCGCCGCGATCGGCTGGTTCTCGCCCTTGCCGATCCAGGAATTCACCGTGTCGCCCAGGCCGTGGGTCTGCAGCTGGGAGGCGATGCCGCTCACCCCGCCATGCTGGTCGATGAACTTCGACGCCGCCACCGCCAGGCCGGCGCCGACAGCGCCGCCAATCAGATTATCCAGCAGTCCCATGGGAGGCTCCTTCGCGTGATCGCGTTCGGCGAACAGGCTAGGGGCGACGAGGGGCGGCGACAAGGGCACCGGGTCCCGATTCCGCGCCGGGCGGCATTCTGGCGCGTAATCGGCTTGTGGGTTAGCCTTCGCCACGCCCGGGGTTCCGATCAGGCCTGTCGCCCGGACCCGGTCAAGGGGGTGTCAGATGCGCACGTTGATGATGCTGGGGGCGATTTCCTGCGCGGCGGTGCTGGGATCAGGATCC
>JANNVY010000284.1:0-9872 GCA_031408375.1 Pseudomonadota bacterium
CGAGCGCGATGCGCGGCGTCGGCCAGTCCAGCCGGATCCGGCAATGATCAAGCGCCGCCTGCTCCAGATGGAAGGACCTGAGCACCTCGACCCGGCGGGCCCGGGCGTCGGCGAGCAGGCGTTCGGCTTCGGTCACGTCGAGGTATTGAAACCCACCCCGGTTGAAGCCTTCGCGGACCAGCTTCACCGTCGTCTGTGCGGCCGGGATGACTTCGTCGCGCAGCCGGCCGGCCTCGTCGGCCGCCGCCGCCAGACGGGCCCGCAGCCGGGCGATCTCGCGGTCACGGCCGATCATCGCAGCCGTCATGTCGGCCTCGGCGGCGGTGCGCTCGGACTGGGCGCGATCCACGGCCCCCCGGGTGGCGTTGTCGCGCTGGAGGGGGATCGAGCCGCCGAACACGATGGCGACCTCCCCGTCCTGCTGGAAATAGCGCGCGCCTGCGCGAAAGGTCGGATCTGTGACCGAGCGCGACCGCTCGACCCCAACCCTGGCGGCGGCGATGTCCCGCTCGGCGGCGAGCAGCGCCAGGTCGGGTCCGTCAAGCGGAGCCGCCGCGACCGCGTCGAGGCTGACATTGAAGAACGGGCTGAGGTCCAGTTCGAAGTCGGGGGACCCGCCCCAGAAGGCCGCCAGCACCGCCCTGGTGGTGCGCGCCGCCGTCCGCGCCTGGTCGCGCGCGATCTCGGCGCGGGCGGTTTCAGTTTCGGCCCTGGCGCCGGCGAACAGGGGATCGCGGGCGCTCGCTACGCGGCGGTCAATGTCCGCCTGGGCGGTGATCACGGCCATGTAGCGGGCCTCGGCGATCAGCAGGCCGGCTTCCGCCGCGACCGCCTCCGCGTAGGCGACCTGGACGTTGTGCAGCAGGTTGAGCCGCAACACGTCGGCGCGGCGTCGTGCAGCCGTCAGTTCCGCCCGGGCGAGGTCGATGCGGGCGTTTCGCTTGCCGCCGCGCTCGTAGGTCTGCTCGTAGTAGAGGGTGGTTTCGGCGCCATCGATCATGGACCGCGGCCCGGAGCCCAGAACATTCTCGACGTCCACGCCGACCGTCGGGTTCGGCCTCACCCCTGCCTGGCGCACGGCGGCCTCGCCGGCGGCCAGGCGGGCGCGGACTCCGGGCTGCGCCAGGTCCTCGTTCGCGGCGCGTTCAAGGGCTTGCGGCAACGAGAGTGGAGACGCGGCGCCGACGCTCGGAGCGAGACTCCAGGCGGCGGCGCAGAGGACGGCGAGGCTCGCCGCGCGCAAGGGCCGCGCCCGTGCGCGCGCCCAGTTCAGGATGGTCATGATCGATCTCGAATGACGGAAGGGGCGGCGCGCGGGCGCGCGCCGTGCTGACGACGTCTTCGAGTCAGGCCTTTGGCGGGTGGTCCGGACCCCGGCAGCCGACGCCGCATCTGGTCAGACCGCGTTCCGCGACCAGAGAGATGAGCTGGACAGGGGCGGGTTCGGGTCCGGGGCCAGCCAAGAGATGGACGGCGGCGGGTGTGTCGGCGTGCTGATGGCCGGTCGGGCCGTCGGAGCCGTCGGCGTCGTCATCGTCATCGTCACCGGACATGTCCGCGTCGTCGTGATGATCCTGGCTGGCCGTGAACTCGATCAACAGGCCCGCGGCGGGGTTGGCGGCATGGTCGAGGCCAAGGTGATGCTGGACTTCATCGGCCGCCGCGGTCCCTGCCTGGCCAACCGAGAACATCATCAGCGCGCCGCAGAGGGTCGCGATCTGACGTTTGAAGCTGTCGAACCGGCTTGAGATGACGTGACCCCCGATCAGTCGCACCTAGCGCGCACGCCAAGCCTTGGCAAGCGACCGCATGGCGAACCGGGTTCGAGCCTTCACCGCCGGCCGAAGCCGGTGTTCCCCGCCGCTCAGGAGGCGATGGACGCGCGCCGGGCAAACACGCCGGATCGTGTCCGCGCTTCTTGGGGGTACTGGGGGGGCGCTGGCGGAGACCGCATCCGCCTAATCGAACTTGGCAAGTCCTCAGCCAGAAGGGGGTAGACCCAGTGGCGCTCCTAACAGACCCACATCCAATCCCACATTGTCGAACTCGACCAACTGTTGATTCCCGCTGAGCCCGACCTGCGCCAACACCTTGGCGGCGCAGTCGGCGCCCGCCCTTTCGGGCAGGCGCCTTCGCGTACTAGCAGCAGCGCGCGCCGGGGTGGCAACAGGCGGCGAGCGCCTGGCAACAGGCGTGGACTGCTGTGGCGACGGTTTCCGGTGAAGCGGCGTAGGCCGCGGTGGCGGAAGCCAGCAGCGCGAGCGCTGCGATCGAAAGGATACGTTTCATGTTCAGTCTCCAGTGTTGAATTGAGGATCGAGTGAGCGAGCCTGAATTCAGCGAGGAGGGGGCGCTTCCAGATCGGGCTGGCGGCCTTCCGGCGACGGGCCAACCGTCGGTTGGGGAACGATTTCCGCCTCGCGGGGCGGAGCGAGGGTGGCCGTCGGCCCCGGTAGCGGCGCGGCGCAGGATCCCAGGCAGGCGACGGCCGCCGCATGTCCCGGTCGTTCGAGGGGCGCGGTGGGCGGGCAGTGATCCGCACGCCCGGCCGCCATGCTCGTCTGGGGCGTGGCGACGGGCCCGGCGGCTGCGCAGGGCCCCGACATCAACGCCAGCGCCAGCGACGCCATGGCCGCGAACAAGGCCAAGCGTGTCAGGGCGAAATTGCGGAGGGCCGGCGGCATCAGCGTGACTGTCCAGGTACCAGCTCAGGATGGCGGGCCGGGCCGGCCCCCGCAATGAGCGAGATCAACCGCTGAATTGATATACGACAATTCCAGCCGTCCCGGCGGTCGGTAAGGACAAGGACCCCGTTGCCGGTCCCGCCATGCCCAAGTCTACGCCTGCCGACATCGCCGCCGCCTACTTTCCCGGATCCCACTCCGAGAACCAGGCGTGGGTGCGCGCGGAGTTCCGGGCGGTGGGGCGCTTCGTCCCGAATTCGACCTCAGATCGGTAGCCTGACCATGATCCTTCGCGTCCAGTTCTTCGGTCGGCCGTCGGACATCTTCGGCTCCAGCCGAGAGGTTGAGATTCCGGCCGCCGGCCTTCCGCTCAGCGAACTGCGTCGCCTGCTGTTGCAGTCCGAGCCCGACGCCGTTGACATCTTCGAACGGTATGGTGTGCGCGCCGCGGTCGACAACCAGATCGTCAGCGGAGACGTCCTGGTCACGCCTGTTCAAGCGGTCGAGTTCTTCTCAATGTTCTCGGGCGGCTAGGTCATGGCGCGCGCCCAGCTTTGTGCCGAACCTTTCTCGCCTGAAGCCCTGCTGGCGGGCTTCCTTGAAAGCCGTGCCGGCGATGGAGCGGTGGTCAGCTTTGTCGGCCTGGCGCGTGATGCCGGGCGGGACGGCGGCGTGGTCACCGTCCTCAGCCTCGACTGGCATCCGGTGTTGACCGAGCGCTCGATGGCGCAGATCGCGCAGGACGGCGAGACCCGGTTCGGCGTGTCCGAGCTGCTGGTCGTGCATCGCTGTGGCGAGGTGGCGCCTGGAGAGGCGATCGTCTTCGTCGCCGCCGCCGCCCGCCATCGCCGGGACGCCTTCCTGGCCGCCGACTACGTCATGGATCGCCTGAAGACCGAGGCCGCCTTCTGGAAACGGGAGCACGGCCCCGAGGGCTACCGGTGGATCGAACCCACCGACAACGACCGCGCCGACCTGGCGCGTTGGAGCACCTGATGGCCGGCATCAACGAAGACCTTCCCTTCTATCCGCTGAACATCGCCGTGCTGACGGTGTCGGACACGCGGGATGAGACGACGGACAGCTCCGGGCGGCTGCTGGCGGACCGGCTTGTGGACGCGGGCCACCGGCTGGCGGGCAAGGCGATCGTCAAGGACGAGGTGGAGGATATCCGCGCCCAGCTGCAGGTCTGGATCGACGACCCCCAGGTGGATGTTGTGCTCAGCACTGGCGGCACCGGATTTTCGCCCCGCGACGTGACGCCTGAGGCGGTCAAGCCGATGTTCCGCCGCGAGATGGATGGCTTCTCCGTGGTCTTCCATCAGGCCAGCCTCGGCACCGTCGGCGTCGCCACCCTGCAGTCGCGCGCCTTCGCCGGACAGGCCGACGAGACCTTCATCTTCTGCGTGCCCGGATCCACCGGCGCCTGCCGCGACGCCTGGGACCTGGTGCTTGGCCAGGAGCTGGACAGCCGCTTTCGCCCCTGCTCGCTGGTCGGCCAGATTCCGCGTTACCGTGGGATTTGCCCATGACCGGCCTGACCCATCTCGACGCGCGCGGCCGAGCCCGAATGGTCGACGTCTCTGCCAAGCCCGCCACCACGCGAACCGCCGTCGCCGAGGGTCGCATGCGCTGCACGCCCGCGACGCTTGAGCTTGTACGCGAGGGTCGCTCGCCGAAGGGCGCGGTGATCTCGACCGCCGAGCTGGCCGGGACCATGGGGGCCAAGCGTTGCGCCGACCTCATCCCGCTGTGCCACCCACTGTCACTGACCAAGGCCGAGGTGACGGTCGAGCTGGATGACAGCATCCCCGGCTTCCGTGTTTCGGCCATGACCCGATCGGTCGGCCAGACCGGGGTGGAGATGGAAGCCCTTACAGCGGTCTCCGTCGCCTGCCTGACGCTCTACGACATGCTGAAGGCGGTGGACCGGACCATGGTCATCGAGGCGGTTCGCCTGGTGTCCAAGACCGGAGGCGCCTCCGGCGACTTTGTGGCCGGAGACCCGGCGTGATCGGCTTCGATGAGGCGACCGCCCTGGTCGTCCGTCACGCCCTACCCCTGGAGCCGCGGAGCGTCCCGATCGAGGCGGCTGGCGGCCTCGTCCTGGCCGAAGCTGTCACCGCCGACGCGGACTCGCCTGCGGTCCCGGTATCGGCCATGGATGGCTACGCCGTTCGTGACGCCGATCTCGCGACCATCCCTGCGCGGTTGAAAGTCACCGACAAGACATATGCCGGCCAGACCGCCGGCCCGGCCATCGCGGCTGGCGAATGCCGGCGCATCTTCACTGGTGCGCCCCTGCCCCAAGGCGCGGACCGCGTCGTGGTCCAGGAAATGGTTGAGCGTGACGGCGACTGGGCCGTGATCGAGACGGCTCCGGGCAAGGCTCGCCACGTGCGGGCCGCGGGGTCGGACTTCCGGGCGGGTGATGTCCTGGTCGCGGCGGGAACCCGATTGAACGCCCAGGCCCTGGTCGCCGCCGCCGCCGCCGACCAGGCGGAGCTGCATGTCCAGCCGCGTCCGCGTGTGGTGATCCTGGGCACCGGCGACGAGCTGGTCGCTCCCGGCCAGGCGCGGCGCACGCCGGGCTCGATCCCGGACAGCGTGTCTCTGGGCGTCGCAGCCCTGGTGCGTCAGTACGGGGGTGAGGTGATCGGGCGTGAGCGCCTGCGAGATGACCCGACCGCCCTCGAACGGGCGGCGGCGCACGCGCTTGAGCAGGCTGACGTCGTCGTTGTCACCGGCGGCGCCTCCGTCGGTGAGAAGGATTTCGCCAAGGCGATGTTCACCGAACACGGCCTCGAGCTGATCTTCGAGAAGGTCGCCATCAAGCCGGGCAAGCCGGTCTGGATGGGTCGCGCGAGGGGGCGTCTGGTCGTTGGACTACCCGGCAATCCAACCTCGGCCCTGGTGACCGCGCGCCTGTTCCTGGCGCCCCTGATCATGGGCCTGGCGGGCGGTGAGCCCGCGTCCGCCCAGACGTGGCGGACGGAACCACTGGCAGGCGAACTCCCCGAGACAGGAGACCGCGATACCTTCGTTCGCGGCGCGTCCGGGAGCGGCGGCGTGGCCCCCCTTTCAAACCAGGACTCCGGCGCCCAGGCGGCCCTGGCCTCGGCCGACCGGCTCATCCGCCGCGACGCCGGGACGTCGGCATCGCGGCGGCTATCCCCTGTGCAGGTGCTCGACTTCTAACGGATCGGTGCGCCGCCGACGATCGCAGGCATCGCCTTTGGCTTGATGGAGATCAGGCCCCGGCTTGCCGAATTTTTCCGCCTGCGACACGCCGGTCGCCCGGTGGGCGCCGCAGGGAATCGCCCAGGCTCGACCTTCCTGTTTCGTGAGGGTCGCAGTCATGGCGTTCGACAATCCACTGGCCGGAGAGATCTGGAACTCCAAGTATCGCTTCGCTCCCGCTGACGGGCCGGGGGACGCCAGCGTCGAGGAAACCTGGGCCCGGGTGGCCGCGGCCGTGTCGGAGGCCGAGGCGCCCAGGCTGCGCAAGCTCTGGAAGGGGCGTTTCTACGACGCCCTGCGCGACCACCGCTTCCTGCCGGCGGGCCGGATCCTGGCCGGGGCCGGCACAGGGCGCGCGGTCACCCTGTTCAACTGTTTCGTCATGGGGACGGTACCGGACGATCTGGGCGGCATCTTCGGGCATCTGCGCGAGGCCGCGGTGACCCTGCAGCAGGGCGGCGGGGTCGGCATGGACTTCTCCACCGTGCGGCCTTCCGGCGCTCGGGTGCGCGGCGTCGGCGCCGAGGCGTCCGGGCCGCTGAGCTTCATGGATGTCTGGGATTCCATGTGCCGCACCATCATGTCGGCCGGGCAACGGCGCGGGGCGATGATGGGCTGCCTGCGCATCGACCACCCCGACATCGAGGCCTTCATCGACGCCAAGCGCGAGCCTGGCCGGTTGCGCAATTTCAACCTCTCGGTCCTGGTCCCGGACGCCTTCATGGCGGCGCTCGACGCCGGCGCCGACTGGCCGCTGGTGTTCCGCGGCGAGACGGTGCGGGTGGTGAAGGCCCAGGCGCTCTGGCGGCGTCTGATGCAGGCGACCTATGACGCGGCCGAGCCGGGCGTGATCTTCATCGACCGGGTCAACGCGAACAACAACCTGGCCGGATGCGAGACGATCGCGGCCTCCAATCCCTGCGGCGAACAGATGCTGCCGCCCTACGGCGCCTGCCTGCTGGGATCGATCAACCTGGCGGCCCTCGTCGAGCGCGCCTTTGAGGCGGAGGCGACGTTGGACGAAGCCGCCCTGGGCGAGCTGACCCGCACGGCGATCCGGCTGCTTGACGACGTGATCGATGTCTCCCGCTTCCCCTTGCCGGCCCAGGAGACCGAGGCCAAGGCCAAGCGGCGGATCGGCCTGGGCGTCACCGGCCTGGCCGACGCCCTGATCCTCTGCGGGGCCCGCTACGGCGAAGACGAGGGCGTGGCGCTGACCCGGCGGTGGCTGGGCGTGATCAAGACCGAGGCCTATCGCGCCTCGGCCGGGCTGGCGGCGGAGAAGGGAGCTTACCCGCTCTACGATCCCGCCATCCTCGAACAGCCCAATCTGCGCGGCCTCGATCCCGAGGTGCGCGACCTGATCGCCCGCCATGGCCTGCGCAATGGCTGCCTGACCTCGATCGCGCCGACCGGCACCACATCGCTTCTGGCGGGCAATGTGTCATCCGGCATCGAGCCGGTCTTCGCCTTTTCCTACACCCGCAAGGTCCGCCAGCCGGACGGGTCGAAACGGGAGGAACCGGTCGAGGATTTCGCACTGACGGTCTGGCGACGGCTGAAGGGCGACATCCAGCCCCCCGAGCACGCCTTCGTCAGCGCCCAGACGCTCAAGCCCGAGCACCACCTGCGCATGCAGGCCGCCGCCCAGGCCCTGATCGACAGCTCCATCTCCAAGACGGTCAACTGCCCCGAGGACATCGCCTTCGACGAGTTCGCGGATGTCTACCGCGAGGGGTATCGGCTGGGGTGTAAGGGCCTGACGACCTATCGACCCAACGCCGTGACCGGGTCAGTGCTCAGCGTCGAGCCCACGCCTGCTCCCGCACCGGCCGAGGCGCCCTTGGCCAGGCGGCCCGAGGCGCTGGACGGCGCGACCTACAAGATCAAATGGCCCCAGAGCGCCCACGCCGTCTACGTCACCGTCAACGACCTGGAGGAAGGCGGCGAACGGCGTCCCTTCGAGGTCTTCGTCAATTCCAAGAACATGGAGCACTACGCCTGGACGTTGGGCCTGACGCGGATGATCTCGGCGGTGTTCCGGCGCGGCGGCGACGTCTCCTTCGTGGCCGAGGAACTGAAGGCGGTGTTCGATCCCTGTGGCGGCGCCTGGCTGGACGGCCGTTACGTGCCGTCATTGCCGGCCGCCATCGGTGGGATCCTCGAGCGCCACATGGGCCATGCCCACGAGGTCGCGGAGCCGACGCACGCGGCGATGCCGGAGGCGCCCTGCGCCGCACCCGCCGCCTGCCCTCGCTGCGGCGCCGGCGCCCTGATCCGCAAGGAGGGCTGCGACAGCTGCCTGGACTGCGGCTATTCGAAGTGCGGCTGAGGGAGGCGTCCACATGACATATATCAAGGCTGGAACCCGGGGCGGGCGTTAACGGACGACGGGGGCCGTTCGCCCCTTGCGAGTTCGCCCGTGCACCCTCAGGCCGCCCCATCCGCCCCCCACATCCTGACCACGGCCGAGCGCATGCGAGCCCACACCGGGCCCGCCCTGTTCAGCTTCGGGTTCCGACCCTTCTTCCTGTTCGCCGCGCTGTGGGGGGCCCTGGCGGTTCCGCTGTGGATCGCGTCGCGGCAGTTCTCCGACGCCACCGTCCTGGGCCAGGACGGCATGGCCTGGCACAGCCACGAGATGCTGTTCGGCTATCTGGCCGGCGTCATGGCGGGCTTCCTGTTGACCGCCATCCCCAACTGGACGGGGCGGCTGCCGGTGACCGGCTGGCCGCTCGCGGGCCTGTTCGGCCTCTGGTGCGCGGGGCGGATCGCCATGCTGGCGACCGGGTCGCTGGGAGTCTGGGCCGCCTCCGTGGATGCGGCTTTCCTGGTCGTCTTCGCCGGCGTCGTCTGGCGTGAGGTCCTGGCCGGCCGCAACTGGCGTAACCTCCCCGTGGCCGTGATGGTCAGCCTCTTCGCCACGGCCAACCTGGCATTCCACTATGCAGCCGTGGATCCCGCCGTGCGGGGCGTCGCCGTGCGCCTGGCGGTGGCTGTGGGCGCCATGCTGATCTGCCTGATCGGCGGACGGGTGACGCCCAGCTTCACCCGCAACTGGCTGGCCCGACGGGGGGCGGAGCGCTTGCCAGCCCCGATGGGCCGTTTCGACCAGGTAACGCTGGTTCTCACCGGGGTGTCGCTCGCTGCCTGGGCCGCCATGCCAGAGGCTGTCTGGGCCGGCGCGGCGCTGGCCGCCGCCGGTGGGCTGAACATCCTGCGCCTGGTCCGCTGGCGCGGTCTTTCGACCGCCGCCGAGCCGCTGGTCTGGATCCTGCACCTTGGCTACCTCTGGACCGCGCTAGGGGTGCTGCTGTTAGGCCTGTCGATCCTGGCGCCGGAGATGTTCCCGCGCGCCGCCGCCATCCATGCCCTGACCGCCGGGGGCGTCGGGGTCATGACCCTGGCCATGATGACCCGCGCGAGCCTCGGCCATACCGGCCAGCCCCTGACGGCGAACCGGGCCACGCTGGCGCTTTACGGGCTGGCCAACCTGGCGGCCCTGGTCCGGGTCGGCTCCGCCTTCGCGCCCCAGGCCTACGATCTGCTCCTGGCCATCGCGGCGGGGCTGTGGTTTGCGGCCTTCGGCCTTTTCGTGGTCGCCTACGGGCCCCTGCTCATCGCGCCGCGCGCCCGGGCCGCCTGACGGAGCGCCCGCATGGATCCCTCCCTGATCTTCGCCATCGCCGCCCTGATGGCCATCGCCGCCGCCCTCTACACGTCGGTCGGTCACGGCGGGGCCTCGGCCTATCTCGCGATCATGGCGCTGTGCGGCGTCTCGGCAGCGACCATGAAGCCGACCGCGCTGGTGCTGAACCTGATCGTGGCCGGGTTCGCCACCATCCAGTACCTGCGCGCGAGGCAATTCAACGGCCGCCTGTTCCTTGCCTTCGCGGTGACGGCGATCCCCATGGCCTTCCTCGGCGGCCGGATTGATCTGCCCGGCGA
>JANNVY010000285.1:0-7314 GCA_031408375.1 Pseudomonadota bacterium
GGCCCTGCCGGGGCGCTTGCTGGACCCGTCGCCAGCGAGACAAGGGCGGACCGTGGGCTTAACGCGCCGCCGTTTCCCGCCTAGTCAGGGCGGCGACATTCGGAGGGCGGCATGGCGGACGCGGATTTCCTTCAACTCGAAATGCGCGGAGCCATCGCGGTTCCGACGCTGAACCGGCCCGACAAGCTCAACGCTATGCCTGAGATCGAGGACGGCGACGCCTTCCGCGCCATGTGCGAAGCCATCGACGCCGACCCTGCCATCCGTTGCGCCATCATCACCGGATCGGGCCGCGCCTTTTCCGCCGGCGGCGACGTCAAGGCGATGCAGGCCCGCTCGGAGCTGTTCGAGGGCGGCGGCATGGCCATTCGCGAGCGCTATCGCCGCATCGTCCATCGCATCGTCCGCTCGGTCTACGAACTAGAGGTCCCCGTCATCGCCGCCGTCAACGGGCCAGCGGTAGGCTTGGGCTGCGACCTGGCCGGACTGGCAGACATCCGTATCGCCTCCGACCGCGCGCGTTTCGGCGTGCCATTCCTCAAGCTCGGCATCATCCCCGGCGACGGGGGCGCCTGGCTTCTGCCGCGCACCATCGGCTATTCGCGAGCCGCTGAACTGCTGTTCACCGGCGACCTGATCGATGCAGCCACTGCCGCCGAATGGGGTCTGGTCAGCCGGGTGGTTCCCCACGACACCCTGATGGACGAAGCCATGGCGCTGGCGACCCGCATCGCCGCCCAACCGCCCCACGCCCTTCGCCTGGCCAAGACCCTGCTGCGCCAGGGCCGCGAGAGTTCCTACGAAGCGGTGCTGGAAATGTCCGCTTCAGCGCAAGCCCTATCGCACCTGACCGACGACCACCTCGAAGGCGTTACCGCCCACATCGAAAAACGCCCCGCCAACTTCAAGGGACGTTGATCGTCTCGCCTACTTCGTGGCCGGAACCGGCGGCGTCGGGCGGCGGACGCCGGCGCGCTGGCCAGGCTTCATGAACTTGACCAGCACCCGCTGGCCGATCAGCAACGGCGCCCCCTCGGCGGAGACCACAACCTCGACGACCCGCTCGTCGCTGCGCTCGGAGGGATCGTCCGATTGCAGCCTGCGGGCGCCGAACATTGCCGCGCGGCGCAGCACGCGGCCGGTGTAGAGTTTGGTCTCGTCGGCCTCGGGCACGATCTCGACCTCCTGGCCGACGGCCACAGCCGGGATAGAGGCCTCGACGATCTCGGCGCGGACAATGCGGGGCGCGTCGGGCTCAAGGTCGAACATGTTGGACACGTTCAGGGTCGAGGCGCCGGCGCCCGGGTTGGCGTAGCGGCGCACGATGCGGCCCGACATAGGCGCGCGGATGACGGTCAGTTCGAGGTTGTATTGGGCCTCGCCGAGGCGGGCGCGAGCGGTCGAGACCGCTGCCTGCTGGGCGCCCAGGTTGGCCTGGGCGGTGGCGATGGCGTCGCGGGCCTGGTCCATCTTCTGGGCAGCGACATAGTTGGAGGCGACCAGCCGACCGAGGCGATCATACTCGCGCTGGGCTGTGCCGATCTGGACCTGGGTGGCGGCCATCTGGGCGGAGGCCTGGCGCACCTCGGCCGACGCGCGCTGAACCGACAGGCGAGCTTCGTCGTCCTCCTGGCGCGCCAGGATCTGGCCGGTGGTCACCCGGTCGCCTTCCTGCACGTAGACGGCGCGCACGATGCCGCCGCGGCGGGCCGCGATCTGGATGATGCCGCCCTCGACGTCGGCCTTGCCGTTGGCCACAGCGGCATAGGGGCTGGGCGGCGCGGCCTTGGCGGCAGCCTCCTCCTTGGCCTTGTTCGCCTTGGCCTGCTCTCCCAGGAACAACACGCCCCCGGCGCCCAGGACGACCACGCCGATCAGGATCCAGAACCACGGACGCCGCAAGAAACCCAGCATGAGATCTTCCCTCTAGTGGCCGGCCGGCGCGCCGGGCGCTCCGGGACCAGAATTCGTGGTTCGGACGTCATCGGTGATGCGCCCGTCCTCGATATGAATGATGCGGTCGGCGAAGGGCTCGAGACGCGGGTCGTGGGTCACGACCACCACCGCTGCTCCATGCGCCTTCGCTGCCCGCTGCAACAGGCCCACCACCACCATGCCGTTCTCGGTGTCGAGCGCGGAGGTCGGTTCGTCGGCGAACAGCAGCTTGGGTTCCTTGGCAAGGCAGCGGGCGATGGCCACGCGCTGCTTTTCGCCGCCCGACAGTTCCGACGGCCGCTGGTTGATGCGCGGACCCATGCCGACCTCTTCCAACGCCTGCCGGGCGCGGGCGCGGGCCTCGGACTTGGTCAGCCCCTGATAACCCAGCACGACCGCCACCTGGTCCAGCGCCGTCAGCGCCGGGAAAAGGTTGAAGCCCTGGAAAATGAAGCCGCAGTTGTCCAGGCGGAATCGGTCGATCTTGCCCGCCGACTTCTTCCAGAGGTCCTCGCCAAGCGCCATGACCTTGCCCTCGTCGGGGCGCAGCAGGCCGGACAGGGCGGCTATGAGGGTCGATTTGCCCGAACCCGACGGACCCATGACCATCGTCACTTCACCGTGGTTGCAGTCGAAATCCAGGCTTTTCAGCACTTCGATATAGCTGCGCCCGGTCTTGAACCGCTTGGTCAGGCCCTTGGCGTCCAGCGCCTTGCCGTTGGTCGCAGCACTCATCGCAGCAGGTCCGCGGGCTGGCTCTGCTTCAGGACGCCGAGCGAAAGCATCCCGGATACAATTGCCACAACAATGAGCAGGATCGCCACTGTGATCACCGACCAGGTCGGGAAGGACATCGGAAGGCCGCCCAAGCCTGCGAGCAGCGCCACTCCCCAGGTCAGCAAGGCACAAAAGCCGAGGCCGGCGATCCCTACCCAGAAGCTCAGCTCCATCACCACCCGCCGCAACGAGCCCATGGAGACGCCCAGCGCCCGCAGGCTGGCGAACTCCTTGATGTTGGCGAAAATCGCGCCGCGCAGGGTCTGCCAGGTGATCACGACGCCCACCAGGCTGCCGATGATCAGGGCGAAGCCCAGGATGATGACGATGAAGCTTTCCTTGAGCAGCGACTGCTCGTTCGCCCGGCCCAACTCTTCGCGCGTCCAGGCGCGGTAGAGACCGTCGGAAACGGCGTTGAGCTGGTCGCGGACGGCCTCCGCGCGGGAGGGGTCGCGAATCTTGACCATCAAGGGACCGACCCGGGGCCCCTCGTCGGTCAGGCCGATAATCTTGGCGGTCTGACGCGACAGGATGACCATCGGCTGCATCATGTTGGGATAGCCGGTGATGATCGCCTTGACCTTCACCGTCTGGCCGTTCAGCGACGCCTTGTCGCCCAACTTGACCCCGAGACGACCCAGCGATGTCTGGTCCATGGCCACAGCGTAGGGCTCGCTCAGCGCGATGCGGGTCTGTTCGTCGAAGTCGACCGGCAGGGTGACGGCGCCGACGTCCGGATCCACCACCATGGTCTGGACGAACTCGCGCTTCACCTTTTGGCCGTCGCCGGGGCGGTTCATCCACAGCGCGCCGTTGCCGTCGAGGTTGGAGACCTCAAGCACCTCGGGGTGCATGTAGATCTGCGGCATGATCCGGCGCGGCACGCCGGCGCCGCCGTTGAACAAGGCTTCGGCCTTGGGGCCGAGGATCATGATCTGTGCGGGCGATCGGTCTATGGTGGCGGTGAAGGCCTTGCCTATGCCCATGAAGAGGCCGACGAAGGCGAGCACCAGCAGGCCCGCAAAGGCCAGGGCTACGATCGCCGCCATGTAGCGGCGCCATTCGTAGATCAGCGTCGATAGCGCGAGTGACATGACGATCCGGTTCCCAGTCGAAGCTTAGTGGCGTCACGTCCCGCCCGGACCAAGTTAATTCCTAGTAAGCCCCGGGGATAGCAATCCCTGCGACATGCTGCCTGGAGCGAAACCAACAACCTGCGCCGGCGCTAGTTCTCGTGCGGGATGGCCCGACGGGCGGCGCGGGCGTAGTCCCAACCGGTCCAAAGGCTCACTCCAGCCGCCACCCAGATCAGCACCACGGCCGCCTGTCGCACGGGGCCGATGGTATTGGGGTCGACCTCCAGCCCGAGCGGTGCCCAGGCCTCGACCAGCATCAACAGGCCAAGGCCCACCAGCTGGAGCGTGGTCTTCCATTTGGCCAGCCACGTGACTTTGAGTGCATGGCCGCGCGAGGCGGCTGATTCGCGAAGCGCGGAGACGGCGAATTCGCGGAAGAGAATGAAAGCGGCAGGCACCGCGACCTCCGGCAGGGGACGGAGTGCGAAGAGGCCCAGGATGGTGCCACACACCAGGATCTTGTCGGCGATGGGATCGAGCGTCGCGCCCCAGGCTGTCTCGGCATGGAGCTTGCGTGCGAGGAAGCCGTCCAGGAAGTCGGTGACCGCGCCGAGGACGAAGGCGAAGAAGGCCCAGCGGATCATGTCGAATTGGCTGTCGACCACCAGTTGGTCGGACAGGAACGGAATCCCTCCGGCCGCACCGGCCAGCAGGATGAACATTACCAGGCCCGCGACGAGCCGGAGCCAGGTCAGGATATTGGGCAGCGGATTGACGGCGGTCATGTTGGCGAATCCCTTGGCGCGTGACCTGTTGTAATGCCCAGAACGCGACTTTGTCGCGGCCTACCGCAAAGGTCGGAAGAAGGCGAAGATCCGTTGCGCCATGGCGTCGTTGACGCCCTCGACCTTGGCGAGGTCCGCGGCGGAGGCGCGGCCGACGCCCCGGGCCGAGCCGAAGGCATGCAGCAGCGCTTGTTTCCGTCGCGGCCCGATACCCTCGATCTCGTCCAGCGGGCTCTTCTTGATGTCCATCGAGCGCCGCGTGCGGTGGCTTCCGATGGCGAAGCGGTGGGCCTCGTCGCGCAGGCGCTGGAGGTAGTAAAGGACCGGGCTCTTCTTCTCGAGCATGAAGGGCGGCTTGCCCGGCACGATGAAGCGCTCCAGGCCCGCGTCCCGGTCCGGACCCTTGGCGATGCCCACCACGGGAATGTCGTCCACTCCCAGTTCGGCCATCACCGCCTGCACCACGCCCAATTGCCCCTGCCCGCCGTCGATCAGCACCAGGTCGGGGCGCACCGGGTTCTCACCGGCCTCCTCTTCCTTGACCAGGCGCGAGAAGCGGCGACCCAGCACCTCCTTCATCATGCCGTAGTCGTCACCCGGCTCGAGCTCGTCGGAGCGGATGTTGAACTTGCGGTACTGGTTCTTCTGGAAGCCGTCCGGCCCAGCGACGATCATGCCGCCGACGGCGTTCGTCCCCTGGACGTGGCTGTTGTCGTAGACCTCGATCCGCTCGGGCGGGCCGTCCAGGCCGAAGGCCTCGGCCACCCCGTCCAACAGCTTGCCCACCGCCGAGCTCTCGGCCATCCGCCGG
The DNA here is from genome assembly GCA_031408375.1 of Pseudomonadota bacterium. Classification (GTDB taxonomy): domain Bacteria; phylum Pseudomonadota; class Alphaproteobacteria; order Caulobacterales; family Caulobacteraceae; genus JAEZEZ01. The sequence goes on from JANNVY010000285.1 coordinate 5,385, forward strand.
CCAAGCGCCTCGCGCGCGTTGGTGAGCGCGTGGGCCACCAGCTCGCGCCGCTCGCCCCGCTGGGGTTTGAGGATCTCGACCTTGCGGTCGGCTTTGAGACCCAAGGCCTCCTGCAGCAACTCCAACTCGGACGGCGCGTGGCTGACGAGCATGAGCTTCGGCACTGGCCGGTCCTGATAGAACTGGCCGATGAAGGATTCCATGATCTCGGCATCCTCGTCGGACTTGTCGACACGCGGGAAGTAAGCCCGGTTGCCCCAGTTCTGGCCCGCGCGGAAGAAGAAGACCTGGACGCAAGCCTGCCCGCCGTCGGCATGCAGGGCGAATACGTCGGCCTCGTCGACCGACTTGGGATTGATGGACTGTTCCATCGACAGGGCCGACAGCGCCCGGATGCGGTCGCGGTAACGGGCGGCGCGCTCGAAATCGAGGTCGTCGGACGCCGCCTGCATGTCCTTCGACAACCGCTCGACCACGGCGCGGCTCTTGCCGGTCAGGAAGGCCTCGGCCTCGTTGACCAGGCCCATGTAGGCGGCGGGCTCGATGAGATCGACGCACGGCGCAGAGCAGCGCTTGATCTGATGCAGCATGCAGGGCCGCGTTCGACTGTCGTAGACGCTGTCCGAGCAGGACCGAAGCAGGAAGGCCTTCTGCAGGGTGTTGAGCGTGCGGTTCACCGCCCAGGTCGAAGCGAAGGGCCCGAAGTAGTCGCCCTTGATGGTGCGCGCGCCGCGGTGCTTTCGCAGCTGTGGCGCGGCGTGGTCGCGGCGGATCACGATCTCGGCGAAGCTCTTGTCGTCGCGCAACAGCACATTGTAGCGCGGCTTCAGCGACTTGATCAGGTTGCATTCCAGCAGGAGCGCCTGGGTCTCGGTCTCGGTGGAGACGAACTCCATCGACCGGGTCAAGCCCACCATCATGGCGATGCGCTGGGTGTGGAAACGGCCCTGGGCGTACTGGGTGATGCGCTTGCGGATATCGCGCGCCTTGCCGACGTAGAGCGTCTCACCGTCCGCCCCGTCCATGCGGTAGACGCCCGGCCCCGTCGGCGCACGCTTCGCCTGGTCGCGGATCAGGTCCGCGCCGGTCAACGCTGATTTGGGGGGCGAGTCGTCCATGGGTCTCCCAATATAGGCGCCAGACAGCGATGGTGAGGCGGCCCGCCTGCGTCCGGCGACCGGGCCGCTCCAAGGCGGGTTCCTGTACCCGAATGCAGAGGATAGCGTCAGCCTGTGATCCACCTCCCCACCAACCCGGCGTTCCACGTCGTCTTCGACCTGTTGGCCTGGGCCACCGGCGCGCTGGTGGGCTGGGCGCTCTATCGGTGGCGGCTGAAGGGCGCGGTGACCTGGACGGCATCGACGGTGGGGACCGGCTGGTTCATCGCGGTAGCCTTGGGCGCGGTGCTGGGCGCCTGGCTGGCGGGGTCGCTAAACACCATGCAAGACGCCGATCCGGCCCTGTCCCACTCAATCGCCGGGGCGCTCGTGGGCGCTATCGTGGGGGTGGAGATCTACAAGTGTCTGCGGGGCATCGAGGGCTCCACCGGCGCGGCCTTCGCCGGCTCCTTCGCCGCCGGGGTGGTCGTGGGGCGGATCGGCTGCTTGATGGCGGGTCTGCCGGACCGGACCTACGGCACCCCCACGACGCTGCCCTGGGCGGTAGAGCTGGGCGACGGGATCGGGCGCCATCCGGTGCAGCTCTACGAGAGCGGAGCCATGGCGCTGTTCCTGGGCGCCTACACCTGGGGACTGGCGGTGCGGGCGCCCTGGGCCCTGCGGCGCGGCTTCTACGTCCTATGCATCGTCTACGGGGCCCAGCGGTTCTGCTGGGAGTTCCTCAAGCCCTATCCAACCTTGGCTGGACCGTTCAATCTGTTCCACGGACTCAGCGTCGCGCTGATCCTGTACGGAGTGCTCTTCTATGGACG
>JANNVY010000286.1:0-6269 GCA_031408375.1 Pseudomonadota bacterium
TCCGGATCGAACGGCACGGTGCCGAAGTCCCAGGTGTGGACCTGGTTCCAGCTGGTGTAGGGCGCGGGGATGCGCACCAGGGTGACGAAGCCGTTCAGGTGCCTCAGCCCCCACAGCGACCGGTCCGCGGGATTGAAGACGATGTCGCCGATGCGCGCGTCGTGCAGGCGCATGGTCTGCTTGCCGGAGGCGATGTCGATCTCGACGATGTCGCGGTAGGCGTAGTTGTCGGTGGTGTACCAGGCGGTGTTGGACGACGGGTCATAGGCCAGCGAGGTGACCCGGTAGAGCATGGCGCCCTTGATGTCGGTCAGCTTGCGGATGTCGCCTGTGTCGGGGTCGAGCACGCCCAGGTGGCCGATGACGCCGGGATAGCGGAAGGCGCCGACCAGGTCGTTGGTGCCGGGCTGGACGAAGGCGCGGGAGACCGAGCCCAGGCCGCGCTGGACCAGCGGGGTGACCGGGGTCTCGGGATACTGGCGCAGGGCCGCCAGGTTGGCGGTCTGGAACTGGCGCTCCCAGGCGATCCAGTCCGACCAGGCCTGGCCCATGGGCAGGCCGAAGGTCTGCTCGAAGGCGGGCAGGTAGTAACGGCGCGAGCCCTCGTCGCGGCGCACCCACTGGACCACCTTCTCCGGCGAGTACTTCAGCGCCAGGTAGGAGAAGAAGCGGGTGCCATAGAGGTAGTCGTTGACGCCGACCTGGAAGTCGACGGCGACGCCTTCGGACTCAAGCCCGACGGGCGAATAGAAGCGCGCGTCGTCGCGCACCATCGAGCGGAAGACCATCTCGTCGTAGCCGCCCTGGGCGCGGCCGAAGCCGCCGGCCATCCAGGTCTCGAAGAAGACCGCCGAGCCCTCCAGGTACCAGCGCGGGACGTTGACCCGCGGCGTGGCCAGGTAGTTCCACAGGATCGACTCGGGATGCTCCTGCAAGGGCATGGGCTTGCCGCCCAGGAAGCGCCGCCAGCCGGCGTCCTGCGAGTTCCACACGTCCATCAGGGCGACGTGGGTGAGCTCGTGGTTGGACAGGGTGAAGAACCGCTCGCCGGGCGAGAAGGTCTCGTAGGTCTGCGACAGGGGCGCGATGTCGATGATCATCGCGTTGTTGGGTGAGCCGCGCGCCGCGGCGTTGCCGTAGTCGGTGAAGTCCTTGAGCAGCAGGGTGGTGACGTCCCACGGCCGCCAGCCGAAGACGTCGCGCTGGAACTGCATGGAGTTCTCGAAGGCCCGGCCGACGTAGGGGGTCAGGTAGTCCTCGGACGGCGAGAAATAGAGCAGCCGCATGTTCTCGGTGCGGATCATCGCCAGGTCGATGACGGGGATGGCGTCCGGCGCGCGGCTGGGGGGCGGTTCGGACGGGTCGGCCGGCGTCTCCGGCGTGACGGTCGCGGAATCGGCGGCCGGAGCCTCCGCACCATCGGGCTGAACCGGTGTCGCGGTCGGGTCCGTGGCGCTTCGGTCGATTGCGGACGGGTCGGATTGGGCATGGGCCGGCGTCACGGCCGCAAAGGCGCCCGCCAAGGCGAGCGAAACAAGAGTCCTTCGCATAGTCCCCCACCCCTTTACGCGTACTCAACAAGTCGGGCGCCGCGGCCGCCGTCCCACCGGCGGCCGCGGTCCCGTAAGGCTTTAGTTGGCGCGCGCGGCGGCCGCGCGGCCTTGGGCGTCCTGAGCCTGGGCGACCCGGCCCTGGGCTGACTGGGCCTGGGCCGAGCGGCCCTGCGCCTGGGCCGCAGCCTGCAGCGACGCCTGGAAGTTGGCGTCGCGGGCCATGGCTGCGAAGGCCGGCTGACGGGCCAGGGCCTGGAAGTTGGCGTCCTTGGCTAGGGCGGTGAAGGCCTGGGCGTTGGACGCAAGGGCCGAGAGCGCCTGCGGGTTGCGGGCGAGCGCCGCGAAGGCCTGCGGGTGCTGGGCCATGGCGGCGAAGGCCTGCGGGTTGCGGGCCATGGCCTGCATGGCCGCGGCGTTGAGGCCCTGGGCGGACATGTTGGCCGCGCGCGACTGAGCCGAGAAGGCCTGGGCCGAGCGGGCCATCGACGCCATCGCTTGGGCGTCGCGCGCCATCGCCTGGAAGGCATTGGCGTTGCGCGCCATGGCCTGGAAGGCCTGGGCGTTGGACGACATGGCCTGGAAGGCCTGGGCGTCGCGGGCCAGGGCCTGGAAGGCCTGGGCGTTGGAAGCCAGAGCCTGGAAGGCCTGGGCGTCGGCGGCGAGCGCGCTCATCGCCTGGGCGTCACGACCCAAGGCCTGGAAGGCCTGGGCGTCACGGGCCATCGCGACATTGGCCTGCGGGTTCTTGGCCGCGGCCTGGAAGGCCTGGGCGTTGCGGGCGAAGCTGGCGAAGGCCTGCGGGTTCTTCGCCATGGCGGCGAAGGCCTGCGGGTGGCGAGCCAGGGCCGCGAAGGCCTGCGGGTGCTGCGCCATGGCGGCGAAGGCCTGCGGCTGGGTCGCCATGGCGGCGAAGGCCTGGGCGTTGGAGGCCATGGCCGAGGCGGCCTGGGCGTCCATGCCCTGGGCGGCGATGTTGGCGGAACGAGCCTGGGCCGAGAAGGCCTGGGCGGCGCGGGCCGAGGCGGCCAGGGCCTGGGCGTTGGCGGCGAGCGCCTGGAAGGCCTGGGCATTGGCGGCCAGGGCCTGGAAGGCCTGGGCGTCGGCGGCCAGCGCGCTCATCGCCTGGGCGTCGCGGCCGAGGGCCTGGAAGGCCTGGGCGTCACGGGCCATGGCGACATTCGCCTGCGGGTTCTTCGCGGCGGCCTGGAAGGCCTGGGCGTTGCGGGCGAAGCTGGCGAAGGCCTGGGGGTCCTTGGCCATGGCGGCGAAGGCCTGCGGATGCTGGGCCAGGGCCGCGAAGGCCTGCGGATGCTGCGCCATGGCGGCGAAGGCCTGGGCGCTGGACGCCTGGGCGGCCTGACCCTGGGCGGTGCGGCCCTGGGCGTCGGCGGCGGAGGCGGCCTGGGCCAGGGCGGCGAAGGCTTGCGGGTCCTTGGCGAGCGCCGTGAAGGCGGCCGGATCCTGGGCCATGGCCTGGAGCGCCGCCGGGTTCTGGGCCAGGGCGGCGAAGTTGGCGTCGCGGGCCAGGGCCTGGAAGTTGGCGTCGTTGATCATGGTCTCGAATGCGTCGGTCTGCATCAGCTGCGGAACCGAGGTGTCGCCGAGCGTCACGTCCGAACCGGTGACCTGGGTCTCCTGATAGCGTTCGGCCGGCACGATGGTGCCGGAGGTGTTGCCCAGCGGCGGGAAGACCCGGCCGATGCCGTAGGCTCCGGCCGCAACGACGACCAGGCCGGCAGCGGCCATCCAGATCTTGGAATTGTTGGAAGACATATGTGGCACCCCTCTAGTTAATTGCCGGGCCGGAAAGTGAGAGGTTTACCGGGCGCGGTCAATAGAAAGAACAGTGTTCAATCAGGCCGGATTGGCCCTTTCGGTATGGATATCCGAGCCTTAGGGGTTCCAAGGCTTGCCCCTCGAAATCACAGATTTGCAACATTTTCGCCATTCGGAACCTCTGAGAGGCGAAGATTCCGCCTGCGGGCCCGTTTGGCCGCCAGGGGGGCGAATTCCTCATCGGTCAGGAAAGGTTCTGTTCAGGCCGCTCGCCACCGCAGCGACATGCACGACAGGCCGGCGTCGATCTTCGCCACCTCGGTGGTGTTCAGCGGAATCACCTCAAGGCCGCGGGCGGCCAACAGCTCCAGGGTTCGGGGATGGCCGGCCGAGGCCAGGACCGCGTCGCCGACCCGCACCAGGTTGGCGGCGGCCTCCTCGCCGGGCGGGGTGGTGACTACCTCCAGGCCTTTGAAGACGCCGGACGCGGCCATGGCCGGCGTGGCCAGCACGGTCTCCTCGTCCAGCAGGGCGCAGGCCGACTTGAAGTGCAGGACGCCGGGCGGGGTCTGCTCGACCCGGCCCGAGAGGCCCAGGCGATCGAGCGCCGCGCAGAGGGCCTGGGCGCCGGCGGCGTCGGTGCGCGCCGACAGGCCGATCAGCACCACGTCCGGCGTGACCAGCACGTCGCCGCCGTCGCTGAAGCCGCGGTCCAGGCTCACGACCTCTGTGAAGCAACGGCGCAGGACCGGCGCCAGTTCGGCGGTCTCGCCCGCGCGGCTGGCGGCGCCGGGGCGCAGCAGGATGGCGCCCCCCGTGAAGACCAGGGCGGGGTCCTCGACGAAGACCGAGTCCGGGAAGGCCTCCAGCGGCCCCAGGACCTCGACGGCGACGCCGGCTGCGCTGAGCGCGGCGACATAGGCGATGTGCTCATCGACGACGCCGCTGAAGGACGGGCCATCATGGTCGCCGGCGCGCAGCCCGTCGACGACGCTGCGGGCCGGGGCGCGGACGATCGCGTGAGTGAAGTCGTAGGGGCGGGCGCTCAGCGGCTGGCCACCGTCTGGGCCCCCAGGCGCACGCCGCCGTCGCCGATCAGCACGAAGCCGGCCCAGTAGAAGGGGTGGGCGGTCTCGGCGCTGGCGTACAGGGCCTTCTGGGCTTCGCCCAACGCGGTGGAGAGCGGGTTGTTGGAGCGCACGGCGCTGGTCAACAGGGCCTGGGTCTGGAGGCTGGAGGAGGTGGAATCGACCTTCCAGTGGGTGGCCAGGACCGAGTTGGCGCCGGCGTAGATGAAGGCGCGCGCCAGGCCCGACAGGGCTTCTCCGCCGTCGGCGAAGCCGGAGCGCGAGGTGTCGGCCCCGCCGCCGCCGGCGGTGTCACAGGCGCTCATGACCACGAGGCGGGCGTGGATGCCGGCGTCGACGACGTCCGACGCCTCGATCAGACCGTCGCCGTCCGCGCCCAGGGACGCGATCAGGGCGGGCTCGGCCAGACAGGAGGACAGGCCCAGCACGCCGTGCGTGGCCAGGATCAACACGCCGGCATCGGCCACCGCCGGGTCCTTCAGCACGGACTGGTCGGTGAAGGCGCCGGCCAGGCGCACCTGGGCGCCGGAGCCGAAGACGGCGGCTGATGCCTCGGCCTCTTCCGCGGTTTCAGGCAGGGCCTGCAGGCTCGCCAGCGCGGCCTGGAGTTCCTGACGGCAGCGCTCCGAAAGGCCGCGTTCGGTGGCGAGGCGACGCGCCATGCCGGCCGGATCGGGGGTGAAGTTGCCGAATGCGAAGGCCGGCGTGGCGGTGGCGCGCACGCCGGCGGCCCGGGTGCGAACAAAGGCCGCCGGGCCGAGCGAGATGGCGAGGTTGTGGTCGCGCGCGAACCAGGCGACGCCGGAATAGTCCTGATCGGAGCGAATGCGTTCCAGCATGGCCTCGTCGGGCGCCGCGGTGACCAGAGCCGGATAGGGAATGGACGCCAGCGGGCCGCCGGCGTCGATCTGCAGACTGGTCAGGCCGGCGACCCCGGCCCCCGCGGATCCGATGAGCTTGTCATAGAGGCCCTTCGCGGTTTCCAGGTCGAAGTCCGGCAAGGCGCCTCGCCGACCCAACATGGAGGACTTGCGCAGCTTGTTGGCGGCCTGTTCGGCCTGGGCGGTGGTCAGGTCGAAGCGGTAGGGGACGACGCCCTCGCGGGTGACCAGGGCGCCGAATCCACCCTGGGACGACGTCACCAGGCGCAGATAGCCCTCGCCGGGATTGAGGGCGGCCGACAGGTCGGCGGTGGTGACCGCGGGGCTGAGCAGTTCGAGGTAGCGCGGCGATGCGGCGCGCACGGCTGTCTCGGCCGCGGCCAGGGTCGCGGCGGCCTGCGTGGCCTCGGCGTCGGCGGCGGTGACGCGCTCGGGCGGGGTCTCGGCGCTGACCGACAGGCGCTGGCGGCGCGCCAGGGCGGCGCGATAGGCGCGCTCGGAATCCTGGTAGTCGCGTACGGCCTGGCCGCCTTCGCCGGCGGCGAGACGGGCGGCCAGCTGGGCGGCGGAGCGGGCGGCGGCGCCGTCCCACACCAGGGCCAGGGTCTGGAAATATTCGTTGGCGTCGGCGGTGGCCTGGGTGCGCGTCCACTGGTCGAAGAGCGCGTTCAGGTGTGAGGCCGCGACGTCGGCGGGCATGCCCGGGGCTTCGCGGTGGCGGGCGAACAGCACGACCGCGGCGCGACCGTCGTTGAGCGCGCCGGCGGTGTCGCCCTGGGCCCGTTTGGCGTCGGCGAGCGCCATCAGCAGGTGCCCTTCGGCGCGGGTGCCCGGGCTGTCGCGGCGGATCAGGATGAGGCCTGCGGAGGCTTCGGAGCGGGCGCCGGCGAAATTGCCCTTTGTAGCTTCGAGCCGCGAGCGCTCTTCATAGATCATGGCCACCAGCCAGGACGGCTGGACGGCGGCGGCGG
>JANNVY010000287.1:0-2705 GCA_031408375.1 Pseudomonadota bacterium
CGGCGTCGGTTGCGGCCCAGGACGGCCAGATCGGCCAGGCGGCCTATGCCGCTTCGAAGGGCGGGGTCTATGCCATGACCTTGCCGGCGGCGCGCGACCTGATGAACGAGGGTATCCGGGTCAACACCATCCTGCCGGGTATCATGCTGACGCCGATGATGGCCGCCATGCCCCAGAACGTGCAGGACGCGCTGGCCGCCTCCATCCCCTTCCCCAAGCGTCTGGGTCGCCCCGAGGAATACGCCTCCCTCGTGCTTGAGATGTGCCGCAACGCTTACCTGAACGGGGAATGCGTGCGTCTCGACGGCGCCATCCGGATGGCGCCGCGCTAGGACCGCTCACACTTTGTTAACCGCCCTTCGCGGTAGCCATGCACAGGCAACTATGGTCTCTGTCTGACTATCTTGGAGAATTTTGCCCGGATCGCGACCCGTCGCTCCCGGGCCTAGAGGGAGAATTTCATCCATGCGTCCGTTGCGTCCGCTCGAATCAAACGCCGAACGTGGCAATGAAGCCAACTACGACAAGGCTTCGGATCCGTTTTACGCCGATGCCGCGCCGCGCGGCGGCGGTGGAGCCCTGCTGGACTTCCTGGCCGGCCATCTGAACTTCGGCCAGGGCGGTCACCTCGGGTCGGTCGGCGGCGGTTTCCCCAACCTCGAACATTGGGGCAACCTTTTCCTGGGCGGCCGTGACCCCGGCGTGCGGAACGTCGATACCTCCAGCGAGCGTGGCGGCCTGGCCACAAACTTCATCACGCCGCCGGGCGGTGAGACCGAGGACACCGGCCCCGGTTCGGGGGGCGACACGATCGCCGGCAACAGCACCACGACTTCCGTTCTGACCATCGGCGCTCCGGCGGTGACCCAGTGGATCAATTCTTCGTCTGACCAGGACTGGTTCAAGGTCACCCTGACGGCCGGCACCTACTACGAATTCACCATGGACCCGGACGGCAGCCTCGACGCCGTTATCGAGATCCGTGGCGGCCCCACCGGCGGAACTCTGCTCGGCAGCGCCGACGGCCCGCTCGGCCCGGATACCGAGGTGCTCGGATTCTACTGTGAGGTCAGCGGCGACTATTTCATCAAGGCCGACGGTTTCACCACGTCCACGGGTCAATACACCCTGTCCGGCGTCATCGCGCCGACGCCGACGGTTCTCGATTCCATTGACTGGGGCGGCCCCACCAATGTCGTGCCTGGCGCGGTCGACAATGTGATCGAGGTCTATTTCTGTCAGGCAGGCGAATCCTTCGGCGGTTCTGCCTCCTCCCTCGGATGGAACGCCTACGAGATCCAGCAGGCCATGCTGGCCTTCGCCCAGTACACCAACATCACCGGCGTCACCTTCGTCCAGAGTTTCAACTCGAACACCGCCGATTTCCACATGGTCACCACCTCGGGCGGTGGCACCACGCTTGGCCAGATGGGTCCTCCCGGTACGGGCGCCGGCGCCGGCGTCGGCACCTTCTGGCGTGACGGCTCTGGTTGGGACGAACTGGGCGGCGGCGGCCTTGAACAAGGCGGCTATGGCTTCATCACCCTGATCCATGAGATCGGCCACGGCATGGGCCTGGCCCACCCTCACGACAATGGCGGCGGCTCGTCGGTCATGCTGGGCGTCGCCAGTCCGTTCGGCTCCTACGGGCTCTTCGGCCTGAACCAGGGCATCTACACGACCATGTCCTACAACGACGGCTGGGACCTTCGCCCAGGCGGCGGCACTCCGGGCAATTTTCTCGGCTACGGCTACCAGGGCACCCTGATGGCGCTCGACGTCGCCGAACTGCAAATCAAGTACGGGACCAACGCCAACTTCAACAGCGGCGACACTGTCTACGACATCGACACCGCCAATGCCGCCGGCACCTACTACATCTGCATCTGGGACGGTGGCGGGAACGACACGATTTCCTATGGCGGGTCCGCGGACGCCTTCCTCGACCTTCGCCCCGCCACCATCGACTATTCGGAGACCGGCGGCGGCATGATGTCCTACGCCACCGGCATTTTCGGCGGCTTCACCATCGCCCAGGGGGTGGTGATCGAGAACGCTGTCGGCGGTTCCGGCAGCGATGTCATTATCGGCAATGCCGCGGCCAACACGCTCTCGGGCAATGACGGCAACGACGCCATCACTGGCGGCCTGGGTAATGACATCCTGGACGGCGGCATCGGCAACGATACCTTCCGGTTCACCGCCGGCGACGGCGTGGACACGATCAATGGCTTCGTGGCCGGGGGCATCGACGACACCATTCTGGTGACCGGCTTCGCCAGCTACACCCTGAGCCAGGAGGGCGCGAACCTCCGCGTCATCCTGGACGGGTCCAACTCGATCCTGCTGACCAACGTGCTGGCCGCCAACTTCACCGCGGCGGACATCAACATCCCGCTGGGTGGCGGCGGTGGACCCAACATTATCAACGGCACGGCGTCGGGCGAGACCCTGAACGGCACGGCCGGCGTTGACCAGATCAACGGCCTGGCCGGCAATGACGTCCTGAACGGGGTCGGCGACAGCGACACGCTCAACGGCGGCGACAACGACGACACCCTGGCGGGCGGGCTCGGCAACGACGCGCTGAACGGCGACGGCGGGATCGACACGGTCGACTACACGGCGGCGGCCTCGGCGGTCACCGCCAGCCTGGCGACCAACACCGCCACAGGCGGGGACGGTTCGGACACCTTCACCGGGGT
>JANNVY010000288.1:0-3474 GCA_031408375.1 Pseudomonadota bacterium
CGGTCGCCGCGGTCAAGGGCGCACACCCGGCAAGGGTCCGGGGGGTGTGGCGACGGGCGGGAATCGTGATCCCTTGGGCCGGCGCAAGGCGAAGGAGCGAACATGCACAAGGACAGGATGCTGGCCTTCAGCGACGGGGTGCTGGCCGTCATCATCACCATCATGGTGCTGGAGCTGCACGCGCCCGAAAACGCCAGCCTGGAGGCGCTGCACGCGGCCCTGCCGACCTTCCTCGCCTACGTCCTCAGCTTCATCTACATCGCCATCTACTGGGTGAACCACCACCACGTCATGTACACGGTGGAGCGTGTGAACGGCGGCATCCTGTGGGCCAACATAGCCCTGCTGTTCTTCCTCTCGCTGGTGCCCTTCACCACCTCCTGGATGGGCGAGACCGAAGGCGCCCTGTGGCCGACCGTGGTCTACGGCGGGTCCCTGCTGGCGGCGGCCCTGTCCTACTACGTGCTCCAGACCCTGATCATCCGCCTGCACGGCCCCGACCATGTGCTGAAGCGCACTATCGGCGGGGACTGGAAAGGCAACCTGTCGCCGGTGCTCTACGTCGCCGGCATCGCGTCGGCCTTCATCGACCCCCGGATCGGCCAGGCCTTCTTCGTAGCGGTGGCTCTCATCTGGCTGGTTCCTGACCAGCGCATCGAGCGGGCGCTGGTGAAGGGCTGACCATGCCCGACACCCTGGCCCTGCGGCGCGCGGTCGACGGCTTCGCAACCACGCCGTCCATCGCCATGACCCCCTTCACGGTCGAGGCCGCCGACTTCGCGCGCGGCGAGGTGCGGCTGCTGTTCGAGCCCCGGCCCGACTTCGCCAACCGCCTCGGCGTCACCCAGGGTGGCCTGGCCATGGGGATGATGGACGTCGCCCTGTCGCTGGCCGCCTATGCCGGAACCGGCGTCTTCTCCCCGACCGTGGAGCTGAAGGCCAGCTACCTGACGCCCCTGCCTATCGGCCCGGTCGAGGCCGTCGCGCGGGTGGTCAAGGCCGGCCGCACCCTTGTCTTCGTCGAGGGCACGTTGGGCGCGCCGGGCGCCCCGGTCTCCATCGCCTCGACGGCGACGACGCTGATGCCCCGGGGTTAGGCCCCACACCCAAACGGGGCCCCGCTCGCGCAGGGCCCCGCCATGGTCAGTCCATCCGCAATCCCTAGGCGCGCGGGGCCATGTCGGCGCGTTCGGCTTCGCGCACCGAGCGGCCCGAGGCGTCGCCCTCGGCCAGCGACTTGATCGACGACAGCGCCTGGTCCCAGGGCTGCTGCATGGTCTCATAGCCCTGGGCGGCGAACGGCCCGTGAGTGATGGTCAGCTTGGTGCCCGACCCTTCGGGCGACAGGGCGTAGGTCTCGACCTGCTCGAAGTCCTGCTCGGGCATCTGGCCCGGCGCGAAGGCCAGCTTGAGGCTGCGCTCGGGTACGCTCTCCACCACTTTCCCCTGCATCTTCATGCCGTTGTCGCCGGTCCAGGTGACGTCGCTGCCGGTCTTCCAGTCGCTGTCGGCCTTGGCGCCGGGGGCGAAGGCGTCGGCCCACTCGGGTACGAAGCGCGGCGAGGTCAGGACTTCCCAGACCTTGGGGGCCGGGGCCTGGACGGAGATGGTCTTGGTGATGGTACGCATGGGAGTACTCCCTGTGACTGGTGGTCTTGGCTTGGTGAAACCGCCGGGCGACTTGCCGCGACGGCGAACGGCCCCACGACAAGAACCCCTGGACCGCCCCCGCCGTTCCAGAGAAAATCTCTAACGCTCAAGGGTTGGCGGTGACGCTTGGCCTCCCGCGCGGCCTCACTCCCCCGCGATAAGCATCTCCAGATGCGCCGCGTAGCTGGGCATTTCGGCGGTGGCGATGTCGTGCACCCGCCACTGGCCGCCCACGCGGCTCAGCTTGAGCGTCAGGGCCGAAGTCGCTCCCGGGAAGGTCAGGGCGATCGGCACGCTGGCGGCGTCCGGCCCGGTGATCGTCGCCTCGCCGGCGGCGGCGACCATGCCGGTGTCGTCCTGGCACTGGCAGAGGGGATCGAAGTCGAAGATGAGCCCGTCGTTCTCGACCTGCTCCTTGTCGCCGCGCGCCAGCACCGCCAGCATCGACGCGTCCCAGACCGCCGCGCGGTCATCGAGGAAGTTCTTCTTGCCGGCATAGAGCGAGGCCGCGAAGGCCTTCGCCGAGGTGGCGTCGGCGGGGGCTGCAGCCGCCGATGCCTGGGCCGGGGCCTGCGCGCCGGGCGGCGGCGTCGCCTTCACCACCACGGGGCCACAGGCGGCCAGGACGGCGGCGGCGGCTGCGGCGACGACGAGGGTAGGGGTCAGGCCGAAAGTCGAGATGCGATGCATCGGGGTCACTCCGGGTTGGTCGTGAAGCCCCGCGAACCGGGCGGCGAATTCCGCTGTTCCGGGGGCAAATTCCGCTGTTATTCCGCTATTATTCCCCTGTTCCGCCATAACAGGGGAAATCGTCTTTTCGGCCAAATTCCGGGCCCGAAAGCCGGCTCCCGGCCGTAAGCGTCCGTTGATCCGGGGGTCGAGGTCAAGACTGGAGAAGCTTGGCCTTTTCGCGAACCGCCGTAAGCTCGCCGCCATGATCCTCAGCCGCATCGCCAAGCATCTCCGCGAGCAGAACTGGACCGCCGTCGGCATTGAACTGCTGATCGTGATCATCGGGGTGTTCATTGGGGCCCAGGCTTCCAACTGGAACGAGGAACGCAAGGTCCGCGACGGCGAGCGGGTGTTTCTCGAACGGGTCCGCTCCGAGATGGCCGGCGACCTCGACGACACCAAGGGCAAGATCGCCTACGTGACCGCGGTCCTGGACGCGTCGGGACGCACCGACCGGTTCATCCGCGCCGACCGGCCCTGCCAGCTGCGGGTCTCAGGCGACTGCTGGCGGGTGCTGATCGACTTCTTCGTGGCGTCCCAGTGGGGCGGTCTGGCCCCGGAGCGCGGGGTGTACGAGGCCTTGCGCGGCTCGACCTACCCCTACGACTTCGAACTCAAGCGGTCGCTGCTGAAGACCTACATGGCCTTTCACGAGGGGGCGGAACTGAATGTGCCTTCGGAATACCGGGGCCACGTCCGCAAGCTGATCCCCCTCGATGTGCAGAGGGCGTTCTGGGCCTGCAACCGCGGCTTCGGGGTGGACCGCACAATCGACCCGGCGTGCCCGGCCGCGGTCAGCGACGCCGAGGCCGGGGCCATCGTTGAACGGCTTCGCAAGGACGAGGCGCTGCTCGGGGAACTCACCTTCAATGCCGCGCACCTGGATACCATGGCGCGGATGATGGCGATCTGGACCACGGAGACGCGCGCGCTGATCGTGCGTCTGGACCGCAAGCTCGGGAAACGCTGAACCATGATCCTGCGCCGCATCGCCCAGCACCTGAAGACCCAGAACTGGACCGCCGTCGGCATCGAGTTGCTGATCGTCATCGTGGGCGTATTCCTGGGGGCCCAGGCGTCAAACTGGAACGA
>JANNVY010000289.1:0-2162 GCA_031408375.1 Pseudomonadota bacterium
AAGCCGGTGCACATCCTTGCCATGGACGGCCAATCCAGGAAGTTCGCGCGCTTCCACGCCGATCTGCGCGACCTGGGCGTCGCGCGGCCCTTCACCGGTGCGCTGGACAGCTGGACCTACGAGCCGCTCAACGAAACCGACCGAGCGGCGGCGGAGATCCTCAAGCGCATGGCGGCCCGCTGACGGCGCGCAAGTCCGACGGTGCGGACCGGCGGAATCATCCCTAGATTAGCGCTATGTCGAATCCCGCTTCCCCCCGATCCGTCCGTGTCGCCATCGTCGGCTCCGGCCCCGCCGGCTGGACCGCCGCGGTCTATGCGGCGCGCGCCTTGCTCAACCCCGTCGTCATCTGCGGCCTGCAGCCCGGCGGCCAGCTGACCATCACCACCGACGTCGAGAACTATCCCGGCTTCGCCGAGGCCATTCAGGGCCCCTGGCTGATGGAACAGATGCGTAGCCAGGCCGAGCACATGGGCTCGGAGACCATCGAGGACATCGTCGTCACCGCCGACCTGTCGCGCCGTCCCTACCGCCTGACGCTGGACTCCGGGAACGTCATCCTGGCCGAGACCGTCATCATTTCCACCGGCGCCCAGGCCAAGTGGCTGGGGATCGAGGGCGAGCAGACCTGGCAGGGCTTCGGCGTCTCGGCCTGCGCAACCTGCGACGGCTTCTTCTACCGCGGCAAGGAAGTCGTGGTGGTCGGCGGCGGGAACACCGCCGTCGAGGAAGCGCTGTTCCTCACCAAGTTCGCGTCCAAGGTCACCGTCGTGCACCGCCGCAACGAGTTCCGCGCCGAGAAGATCCTCCAGGAGCGCCTGTTCGCCGATCCCAAGATCGAGGTGGTCTGGGACCATGCCGTTGACGAAATTCTCGGCGCCAAGGACCCCATGGGCGTGACCGGCGTGCGGCTGAAGAGCACCAAGGATGGGTCGCTCCGCGAGCTGGCCTGCGACGGCGTCTTCGTCGCGATCGGCCATGCGCCGTCGTCAGAGCTGTTCACCGGCCAGTTGGAGACCAAGGAGGGCGGCTACCTGGTGGTCAAGTCGGGCACGACCGCCACGGCGATCCCGGGCGTCTTCGCCGCCGGCGACGTCACTGACGACGTCTACCGCCAGGCCGTAACCGCCGCCGGCATGGGCTGCATGGCGGCTCTGGAAGCGGTCCGGCTGCTGGCCGAGGAAGACCACGCAAAGGCTCGCCACCCCATCACGCACCACGAGGCCGAGAAGATCGCCCAGTGGTGAGCTAGGACGCCGGCGCCAGCTTGGCCCTCAGGTCGGCGCAGGCCTCCGGTCCCGCCCGCTGGACCCGGACGATGCGATCGGCCGGCTTCACCTTGGGCCACTGGGCGGCGCGGCTGGTGTCGTAGCTGCGCCAGGCGGCGACAATCTCGGGCAGATGGAACTGCAGGACCTGGCCGTCGCCGCCCCAGTCCATGGGAAACGACCCGCCCTCCTCCGCCGAGGCGCCGGTCACGTCGGTGACCATGAAGCAGGTGACACCGGTCGTGGGCAGGAAGGTGGGATCGAGGACACGGCCGCCGACCCCGCGGTTGATGTCCTCCAGCCAGCTGCAGACGCCGTAGATCATCAGCGGCTTGCCCTTGCCCTCCAGGCGCAGCCGAAGGGTCGGAGCACCGTCCCAGGCCGCCTCGCGGGTCAGTGACAGTCGCGCCTGCCGCCAGGACTGGTCTGCGGGCGCCGGCGTAGCTCCGGTGAAACAGAGCGCCCCGCCGGCCGCGTCCAGCGCGTCGGACAGCGGCGAAGCCAGGACCGGGCCGGCGACCAGGGCGAAGATCAGGGAAAGGGCTGCAGGTTTCATGGAACGAGCTTGCCACGAACCTGACGGCCGGTCGAACGTCGTTACGCGCTGGCGGCGTCGAGGGCGGTCAGGGTGGCGGGGTCCAGAGTGAGTTCAGCCGCCGCCATCAACTCCTTCAATTGCGCCACACTGGTGGCGCTGGCGATCGGGGCGGCGATGGTCGGGCGCGCCATAACCCAGGCCAGCGCGATCTGCGCCGGCGTGGCGCCAAGCCGCGCCGACGCCTCGTCGAGCGCACCAAGGATCTTGAGCCCACGCGTGTTGATGTACTCCTTGACCCGCGCGCCGCGAGCGCTCTGGCCTAGGTCGTCGTGGGACCGGTACTTGCCGGTCAGGAA
>JANNVY010000290.1:0-2794 GCA_031408375.1 Pseudomonadota bacterium
CGAGCCGGACTTCGATACACCCGACAACATCAAGGGCGCCGCCATCAAGGCGATCCAGGACGGCAAGACCAAGTACACCGACGTCGATGGCATCCCCGAGCTGAAGGCGGCCATCGTGGCCAAGTTCGCCCGCGAGAACGGCCTGACCTACGCGCCCGCCCAGGTGAACGTTTCTCCGGGTGGCAAGCCGGTGATCTACAATGCCATGGTCGCCACTCTCTCGCCGGGCGACGAGGTGGTGGTGCCGACGCCCTACTGGGTCTCCTACCCCGACATGGTCCTGCTGGCGGGCGGCGAGCCGGTATTCGCCCACGCCAGCGCCGAGACCGGCTTCAAGCTCACCCCACAGGCGCTGGAAGCGGCGATCAGCCCGAAGACCCGATGGCTGATCCTGAACTCGCCCTCCAATCCCTCCGGCGCGGCCTATACCCGCCAGGAGCTGCGGGCGCTGGCCGATGTCCTGGTGCGTCACCCCCAAGTCTGGATCCTGACCGACGACATGTACGAGCACCTGGTGTTCGGCGACTTCGAGTTCACAACCATCGCCCAGGTCGCGCCCGAGCTCTACGACCGCACCCTGACCATGAACGGCGTGTCCAAGGCCTACGCCATGACCGGCTGGCGCATCGGCTATGCGGCCGGGCCCGAGCCCCTGATCAAGGCCATGGCCAAGGTCATGAGCCAGACGACGTCCAATCCCTCCTCGATCTCCCAGTGGGCAGCGGTCGAGGCGCTGAACGGACCGCAGGACTTCATCGCGCCCAACGCCAAACTGTTCGAACAGCGTCGTGACCTGGTTGTCGGGATGCTGAACCAGGCCAAAGGCATCGAGTGCGCCCGGCCCGAGGGCGCCTTCTATGTCTATCCGTCGATCCGCCAGTTGATCGGCAAGCGGACGCCGGGCGGCAAGGTCATCGAGACGGACGAGGACTTCGCCATCGAACTGATCGACGCCGAGGGCGTCGCGGTGGTGCATGGGACCGCTTTTGGGCTGTCACCCCATTTCAGAATTTCCTACGCGACCTCCAACGCCCTGCTCGAGGACGCCTGCACGCGCATCCAGCGGTTCTGCGGGACCTTGTCCTAGGACAGCCGGTTGACGGCGAAGTCGGCCAGGCCTTCCAGAGCATCGCGCCAGTCGCTGGCCGCCAGCCCCGAAAGCGACTCCTTGGCCGCGTCGGCGAAGTCACCCGCCATGTCGATGGTCGACTGCAGGGCGCCGGTTCCCACGATCAGCTCCCGCGCCCGCCGGAAATCGCCTTCATGCTGCTCGACGGTGCCGATGGTGCGCTCCCAGAAGGCGTCCTCCTTGCCGCGGGTGCGGGCCGCGGCCAGCAGCAGCGGCAGGGTCACCTTGCCCTCGCGGAAGTCGTCGCCGGCGTTCTTGCCCAGGGTCTCGGAGTCGCTGGCGTAGTCCAGCGCGTCGTCGACTAGCTGGAAGGCCAGGCCCAGGTTCATGCCGTAGGCGCGCAGCGCCGCGACCTGGTCGTCGGTCGCCCCGGCGGCGACCGCCCCGCTCTCGGCGGCGGCGGCGAACAGTTCGGCGGTCTTGGCCTGGACGATCTGGAGGTAGACCGCCTGGTCCAGCCGCAGGTCGCGCGAGCGTGTCAGCTGTAGCACCTCGCCCTCGGCGATCACGGCCGAGGCGCGGGCGAGAATTTGGAGCGCGCGCAACGAGTCGGTCTCGACCATGAGCTCAAAGGCCCGGGCGAACAGGAAGTCGCCGACCAGCACCGACGATGGCGAACCCCAGATCAGGTGAGCGGCCACCTTGGAGCGACGCATCTCCGAGCCGTCGACCACGTCGTCGTGCAGCAGGGTGGCGGTGTGGATGAACTCCACCGCGGCGGCCAGCTTGTGGGCCTTCTCGCCGCCCCCTTTCAGTGCGCGGGCCGCCGCGAGCGTAAGCAGCGGGCGCAGGCGCTTGCCGCCCGCGGCGATCAGGTGATCGGCCAGGGCCGGGATGACGGGAACATCCGACTGCATGCGCGCGGCGATCAGGGCGTTGACGGCCGCCATGTCGGGCGCCGCCAGACGCACCAGCGCCTCGACATCGCCCGCGGGACGCACGGTAGTGACGGCAGCGTCCAAGACACCCGCTCCGAAAAGAGTTAGGGGGCCATCTGCTGCGGCCCTTCCTTCGCGGCGCACAATGGTTAGGTGACCTGCCAGGGTCAAGCCGAACGCCTGCCGGGAAACCAGTTAGATGGCTGAAGACGCCGAAAACACGACCGCCGCCGCTACGGACACCACCGACGACCGTCTGCTCGGCGGCAAGGTGCGGCTGCTGCAGCCGGCCAAGGGCTACCGCGCGGGCATGGACGCCGCCCTGCTGGCCGCCGCCATCGACGCCCGGCCGGGCGAGCGGGTGCTGGAGGCCGGCTGCGGGGCCGGCGCCGTGCTGTTCCAAGGGGCGGCCCGGTCGCCGGGCGCCCTGTTCGTCGGCGTCGAGCGCGATCTCGACGCCCAGGCCCTGGCGGAACGCAACGTGGTCCTGAACGAGGCGCAGGATCGCGTGTCGGTTCGCGCGGGGGACGTGGGCCGGGGTTTCGCTGGCCAGGGCTTCCTGGCGCCGGGCGAGCCGCCCTTCGACATCGCCGTGGCCAACCCGCCCTTCTTCGACGACCCCGACGCTATCCGCGACCCGCATCCGAGCAAGCGCGCCGCCTGGATCGCGGATGCGGGGCTGGACGCCTGGACGCGGTTCCTGCTCAAGGCCGTACGCGAAGGTGGCCGGGTGGTGATGATCCACCGCGCTGAGCGCCTGGGCGACCTGTTGGCCCTGCTGGGGTCC
>JANNVY010000291.1:0-11393 GCA_031408375.1 Pseudomonadota bacterium
GCGCTGGCTGCGGGTGAGCAAGCTGTAGGCGAACTGCATGTTGGGCAGGCCCAGGTAGCGGTCAATGTGCTCGAACCACTGGGTGGAGTTGCGCGCGGCGGACTGCAGCTTCAGCACGTCGATCTGCCGCTCGTCCTGATAGGCGACCATGGCCTCGTCGAAGGGCAGGCCGGAATGGAGGACTTCAGCCAGCTTTATGGCGTCCTCGAAGGCCAGCTTGGTGCCTGAACCGATGGAGAAGTGTGCCGTGTGCGCGGCGTCGCCCAGCAGCACGATCTTGCCCTTGCGCCAGTTGCGGCAGACCACGCGCGGGAAGTTCAGCCAGGCCGAGCCGCGCAGGTGCCGCGCGTTGGATTCCAGCCTGTGGCCGTCCAGGTATTTCGCGAACAGCCGCTCGCCCTCGCGGCAGGTCTGGTCGGCGTCCATCAGGTCGAAGCCGAGGCCCCGCCAGGTCGCCTCCGAACACTCCATGATGAAGGTCGAGGCGCCGTCCTCGAAGCGGTAGGCGTGGGCCCAGATCCAGCCGTGCGCCGTCTCCTCGAAGGCGAAGGTGAAGGCGTCGAAGGCCTTCGACGTGCCCAGCCAGACGTACTTGTTGGGCCGCACGTCGAGGTCGACCTGGAAGTCCTCGGGCCACGCGTTGCGCACCTTCGAATTCAGGCCGTCGCAGGCCACGATCAGCTCGGCGTCCATTCCGTCGAGGTCGGCCAGGTCGTATTCCTGTTCAAACGCCAGCTTCACGCCCAGCTCGCGCGCCCGGTCTTGCAGGATATTGAGCAGCTTCCTGCGGCCGATGCCGGAGAAGCCGTGGCCGTGGGAGGTGATGGTCTCGCCGCGGATGTGGACGTTGATGTCATCCCACCAGGCCAGGGCCTCGCCGATCGCCACCGCGCCTTGCGCGTCGTTGCCGCGCAGGTTGTCCATGGTCTGGTCGGAGAACACCACGCCCCAGCCGAAGGTGTCGCCGGGCTTGTTGCGTTCAAGCACGGTGACGTCGTGCGCCGGGTCGCGCAGCTTCATCGAGATCGCGAAATAGAGCCCGGCGGGACCGCCGCCGAGACAGACGACCTTCATTCGTGAGCTCTCCGTGGTGGAGGTGTTCTAGCGGATTCCCCGGCGCGGTCACCCTCCCCTCGCCTCACCAAGGATGACGGCGCTGAGGGGATGGGATACGCACTCCGCGACTGTTTCTCCGGAGTCCCCCGATGATCTCGACCCTTCGCCGCCTGGCCATCGCCGCGATCGCCGCGCCGGCGCTGCTGATGGCCGCCGCGTCCGCCGACGCCCGGCCCTTCACCGCCCACGACCTGGTGACCTTCGAGCGCATCTCCGATCCGCGCATCTCGCCGGACGGCCGCTGGGCGCTGTATGCGCTGCGCCAGACGGACTACGCGGCCAACAAGGGCGTCAGTTCGCTCTGGATCATTGACCTGAAGACCCCACACGCGACCCCGCGCAAGTTGGAGGCCGCCGGCAGCGGCGCCAACTCCGGGCGCTGGTCGGCCGACGGGCGGTTCATCTACTTCCTGAAAGGCGACGCCGCCGGGACCAGCCAGGTCTGGCGCATCGATCCCATGGGCGGCAACCCGACCCAGGTGACCAGCCTGCCGCTGGACGTCGGCGCTTTCCGCCTGGCGCCCAACGGATCGACCCTGGCCGTGTCGCTGAGCGTGTTCCGCGACTGCCCCGACCTCGCCTGCACCATCGCCCGCGCCGACAAGGGTTCATCCCGCCGCACCGGCCGGCTGTTTGACCGCCTGTTCGTGCGCCACTGGGATACCTGGGCGGACGGGACCAACAACGCGCTGTTCGCCATGACCATCGGCGCCAACGGCAAGGCCTCGGGCGAGCCCACCCGCCTGATGCCCGGCTTCGACGGCGACGCTCCCTCCAAGCCCTTCGGCGACGACGCCGAATTCGCCTTCACCCCGGATTCCAGCACGGTGATCTTCGCCGCCCGCGTCGCCGGCCGCACCGAGGCCTGGTCGACCAACTTCGACCTCTTCCAGGCGCCGGTGAACGGCTCCTCGGCGCCGCGCAACCTGACGCCAGCCAACCCGGCGTGGGACACCGGCGCGACCTTCTCGCCGGACGGCAAGACCATGGCCTACCGCCGCATGAAGCGGCCCGGCTTCGAGGCTGACCGCTGGCAGATCGTGCTGCGTAACGTCGCCACCGGTGTCGAGCGCGAGCTGGCCGCCGATTGGGACCGTTCGGCCGACACCGTGGTCTGGTCGGCGGACGGCAAGACCATCTTCGTCTCCGCCGAGGATGTGGGCCAACTGCGCGTCTTCGCCATCGACGTGAAGAGCGGCAAGGTCACGGGCCTGACAGATGCGGGTCATGTCGGCGGCTTCGATGTAGCGGGCAAGACGGTGCTCTACGCCCAGTCCAGCCTGACCTCACCCGCGCAGCTGTTCCGTACCGGCGTGAAGGGCGGAATCCCGCACCGGCTGACCGACGTCAACGCCGGCCCCCTTTCCGAGATCCAGTTCGGCCAGCCCGAACAGTTCAGCTTCACCGGCTGGAACAACGAGACCGTCCACGGCTACGTGGTGAAGCCCGCAGACTATGAGCCCGGGAAGCGATACCCCGTCGCCTTCCTGATCCACGGCGGGCCGCAAGGCTCCTTCGGCAACAACTTCCACTATCGCTGGAACCCCCAGACCTACGCCGCGCGAGGCTACGCGGTGGTGATGATCGATTTCCACGGCTCCACCGGCTACGGCCAGGCCTTCACCGACTCCATCAGCGGTCACTGGGGCGACCGGCCGCTCGAGGACCTGAAGGCCGGCTGGGCCGCGGCCCTGCAACGCTACGCCTTCCTCGACGGCGACCGCGCCTGCGCGCTGGGCGGCTCCTACGGCGGCTACATGGTCAACTGGATCGCCGGCCAGTGGTCGGAGCCCTGGAAATGCCTGGTCAACCACGACGGCGTCTTCGACGTGCGATCGATGGCCTATTCCACCGAGGAGCTTTGGTTCACGGAATGGGAAAACGGGGGAACGCCCTGGGATCACCCCGCCGAGATCGAGCGGTTTAATCCGGTCAACCACGTCGGCGCCTGGAACCGGCCCATGTTGGTGATCCAGGGCGGCAAGGACTACCGCATCCCGCTGGAACAGGGCCTGGCCACCTTCACCGCCCTGCAACGCCGCGGCGTCGAGAGCCAGTTCCTCTACTTCGAGGACGAGAACCACTGGGTCCTCAAGCCCCAGAACTCCGAGCAGTGGCACGAGACGGTGGGGGCGTGGCTAGATCGGTGGACGGCGACAACGCCGCCGGCAGCGGCGCCGGGCGGTCAGGAGTAGGGCTTCTCCCCCCTTGAGGGGGAAGACTATCCGCGCACGATCAGCGCCTGCGCTGATCGTCCTTCGCGCGGCAAGTTGGGGGCGCGCGCGACGGTGTGACCCCCCATCCTCCCACGCAAGATCGGCCCCGCTTGCGCAGGGCCGTGCGTGGGTTCCCGCCTTCCCCCGCAAGGGGGGAAGAAAAACGTCAGATATGGATCGCGTGCCCCAGGGCCCGCAGGCTGGCCTCGTGGAATGCTTCGCCGAGCGTCGGGTGGACGTGGATGATGCCGGCGACGTCTTCCAGCACGGCACCCATCTCCATCATCTGGGCGAAGGAGTTCGACAGCTCCGCCACGTGCTGGCCCACCGCCTGGATGCCCAGGATACGGTGATCGGCCTTTGACGCGATGACGCGCACGAAGCCGCCGTCGTCGGCCGCCTCGATGGCCAGGGCGCGGCCGATGGCCGAGAGCGGGAACACCGCCTGGATCGTAGTGGCGTTGTCGGCCTCGCCCGGGCCGATGCCGGCCGAGACGATCTCGGGTTCGGTGAAGCAGACCGCCGCGATGGTGACCGGGTCGAAGCGCTTGTCATGGCCGGCGATGATCTCGGCCACCACCTCGCCCTGGGCCGAGCCCTTGTGAGCCAGCATGGGTTCGCCGGTCAGGTCGCCGACGGCCCAGACGTTCTTCATGGAGGTGGCGCAGCGGTCGTCGATCTTCACGAACGGGCCGTCCATGGCCACGCCCATCTCTTCCAGCCCCCAGCCCTTGGTGCGCGGACGGCGGCCGACGGTGACCAACACCTTGTCGGCGGCGATTTCCAGCGCCTCGCCCGTGGCCGTGGTGACCTTCAGCTTGCCGCCCTCGAAGCCGCCGGCCTTGGCGCCCAGGTGCAGGACGACACCGTGCTTTTCCATCCACTTGCGGACGGGTTCGGTCAGGGCCTTGTCGTAGAGGGGCAGGATGCGGTCGGCCATCTCCACGATGGTCACCTCGGCGCCCAGCTTGCGGTAGGCGATGCCCAGCTCCAGCCCGATATAGCCGCCGCCAACCACCACCAGCTGGCCGGGCACCTTGTCCAGGGACAGGGCCTCGGTCGAGGAGATGACATTGCCGCCGAAGGGCAGGAAGGGCAGTTCCACCGGCTCGGATCCGGTGGCCAGGATGACGTGCTCGGCCTGGATGGTCTGCTCGCCGTCCGCCGTCTTCACCGTGCAGGTCTTGGCGTCGGAGAAGGTGGCCCAGCCCTTGATGACCTTGACCGTGGCCTTCTTGAGCAGGGCCGTGACGCCCTGGTTCAGCTTGCCGACGACGCCGTCCTTCCAGGCCACGGTCTGGGCGAGGTCGATGGCGGGCTTGGACGCCGTGATCCCAAGCGTCCCGCCGCCGGCCGCCTTGGCCACGGTCTCGAACTTCGACGCCGCATGGATGATCGCCTTGGACGGGATGCAGCCCACGTTCAGGCAGGTGCCGCCAAGGCCGTCCGAGGCGTCGACGATCACGGTCTCGAGCCCCAGCTGGCCGCAGCGGATGGCGGCCACATAGCCGCCGGTGCCGGCGCCGATGACGAGGACTTTGGTCTTGAGGATATCGGTCATGGGCGGGCGCTTACCCGTTCCGCGCCGCGAGGGGAAGGTGGGGCGGCTATGCCGATCCGCAGCCGAGGCTCACTTCGGCGCCTTGAAGTACCGCGCGTACCGGCTGCCCGCGACCTGGGCCTCGGTGAACAGGTGAGGGCCGCCGTTCGCAAGCTGGATAACCAGCAGCCGGTCGCCGACCTTGGGGCTCCAAGGATAACCGCAGTAGGGGTTGGTGTTGTACGGGACCACGACCTCGGTCCCCGACTGGCCGCGGATGCGCCGCTCGAAGACGATGGTGGCCTTGCCGTCGGCGGCGAAGTCGGGCTCGCGCGGCAGCGTCCGCTCGACCGTCACCGCCCTCACCCGCCCCACCCACGCCGCCTGCCCGGCCTTCGCCGAGCGGGCGATGTAATCGGGGGTGATGCCGACGAGGGAGCAGGCGGAAGCGGGGACCGCTGCTACCAACAGCAGGGCGGCGGCGAGGGCGGCGGACAGGCTCAGGCGGGCGGTCATGGCGCGCTCCGGTCGGGTCCCGACGAAGGGAACCTGAGCAGTATCACGCCAAATCGCGACCGGATTGGGTCATTTAAGTGCCAGCCTCTTTTGGGCAGGGACCAGCAAGAATGCTGCGCCGGTCTATCGGCGTTGGCCGACGCTGGCCTGCGTAATTCGGGAAACCCAGGCTACGTGGAACCCATAGGTGAGGTCGACGTAGAAGATCGCTTCCTCGCCTAGGCGAACAGGCTTGTTCATCCACGCGCACGTACTGGCAGGATCCCAACGATAGTCGAAGTCACGGGATCTCAGCTTGCCTCGTATCGACGAGACAACCCTGATGCGGGCGATCTGCTTACCCGAACGCAACCCGTTGATCTGGACGACCCGTCCAACGACTACCGCCTCGCTGTCCCGCCTCGCCACATCCGGCGGCAGACCGATGCACGCCAAAGCCGGCTCGGCGCAGAGGGCAATGCCGGCCGCCAATCCTGCGATGGCGTTGCGGAACATCGGTCAGTCCATGAACAGGGTCGCAGGATGCTCCAGCAGCCCCTTCACCTTCTGGATGAACTCCGCCGCGTCGTAGCCGTCGACGATCCGGTGGTCGAAGGACGACGACAGGTTCATCATCTTGCACACCACCATCTGCCCGTGGCGGACCACGACCCGGTCGATGATCTTGTTGGGGCCGACGATGGCGACTTCCGGGTGGTTGATGACCGGCGTGTGGACCAGGCCCCCCAACGTGCCGAGCGAGGTGATGGTGATGGTCGAGCCCGAGAGCTCTTCCTTCGACGCCTTGCCGGACTTGGCGGCCGAGGAGACGCGGGCGATCTCGTCGGCGATGCCGTAGACGTCCAGCGCCTCGGCGTGGCGGACCACGGGCACCATCAGGCCGTTCGGCGTCTGGGCGGCGATGCCCAGGTGCACGCCGTCGAAGCGGTGGAACACGCCTTCGTCGTCGTCGAAACGGCCGTTGATCGACGGGTGGCTGGGCAGGGCCCGGATCATGGCCGTGGCCAGGAAGGGCAGGACGTTCAGCTTGGGTTTGTCCGTGCCCTTGTTGGTCGCGTTCAGGTGCGCGCGCAGGGCTTCCAGCTCGGTGACGTCCACTTCCTCGGCGTACATGAAGTGCGGGATGCGGCGCTTGGCCTCCTGCATCTTCTCCGCGATCTTGCGGCGCAGTCCGATGATCTTGATGTCCTCGACGCCGGGACGTGGCACGCGGGTGGAACCGCCGCTTCCACCGCCGCCAGAGCGGGCGACGCCACGGCCGCCCGATGCGACATAGGCGTCCAGGTCGTCGTGGCCGATGCGGCCGGCCGGACCCGATCCAGGCACGAACTGCAGCTCGATGCCGAGATCCCGCGCACGCTGGCGAACCGCCGGCGAAGCGAGCGGCTTGGCGCCGTCGGTGCGGGTCGCGAACCCTTCCTTCGCCAAGGCTACGGAGGGCTTCGGGCTGGCAGCCGCCGCGGGCTTGGCGGCAGGGGCCGGTTCAGCCTTGGTGGCGGCCGGAGCCGGGGCGGCGGCGGCCCTGGCGGCGACATTGCCCTTGCCCTCGACCTGCAGCCCAACCAGCGGCGAGCCGACGGCCAGTTGCTGGCCGGCTTCGCCATGCAGCGCCACGACCTTGCCGGCGACCGGGCTGGTCAGCTCGACCGTGGCCTTGTCGGTCATGATGTCGGCGAGCAGCTGGTCCTCGTCGACGTGGTCGCCGACCTTGACGTGCCAGCCGACCAGTTCGGCCTCGGCAGTGCCTTCGCCCACGTCGGGCAACTTGAAGATGTAGTTACCCCCGCCGCCGGCGTCGGACGCCGCTGCGGGGATGTGCTCGCGCGGACCGTCGGGGCGGCCCAGCTCGGCGACATTGGCGTCGGTAGGGGCGGCCGGGGTCGGCATGGTCTGGTCAACGGCAGGCGCGGCGGCGGGCGCGGGATCGGCGGCAGCGTTGCCGGCCCCCGCGACCTCGAACACCACCAGCGGCGAGCCAACGGCGGCCATCGCGCCCGGTTCACCGTGGGTCGAGATCACCTTGCCCGACACCGGACTGGTCAGCTCGACGGTGGCCTTGTCGGTCATGATGTCGGCAATGATCTGGTCTTCCTCGACCACGTCGCCAACCTTGACGTGCCAGGCCACGACCTCGGCCTCGGCGGTGCCTTCACCCACGTCCGGGAGCTTGAAGACGTACTTGCCCATGCTCAGCCCTCCATCACGCGTTTGAGCGCGTCACCGACGCGTTTGGGTCCGGGGAAATATTCCCACTCGAAGGCGTGGGGGTAGGGCGTGTCCCAGCCGGTGACGCGCTGGATCGGCGCCTCCAGCTGGTAGAAGCAGCGTTCCTGGACCAGGGCGGACAGCTCCGCGCCGTAGCCCGAGGTGCGCGGCGCCTCGTGGACGATGACGCAGCGGCCGGTCTTCTTCACCGAGGCCTCGATGGCCTCGATGTCGAGGGGCACGAGGCTGCGCAGGTCGATCACCTCGGCGTCGATGCCGGTGTCCTCGGCCGCGGCCAGCGAGACCCACACCATGGTGCCGTAGCAGAGCACGGTGACGTCATTGCCCTCGCGCATGGTGCGCGCCTTGCCCAGCGGGATCGCGTAGTGGCCCTCGGGGACCTCGGCCAGTTCGTGGCCGGCCCAGGGCTTCACCGGCCGGTCGTGATGGCCGTCGAAGGGGCCGTTGTAGATGCGCTTGGGCTCGAAGAAGACGACCGGGTCGTTGTCCTCGATGGCGCTGATCAGCAGGCCCTTGGCATCGTAGGGATTGGACGGGATCACCGTCTTGATGCCGGCGATGTGGGTGAACAGGCTCTCAGGCGACTGGCTGTGGGTCTGGCCGCCGAAGATGCCGCCGCCGTAGGGGCTGCGGATGGTGATCGGCACCGAGAACTCGCCGCCGGAGCGATAGCGGATCTTGGCGGCCTCGGAGACGATCTGGTCGTAGGCCGGATAGATGTAGTCGGCGAACTGGATCTCGACGACCGGGCGGATGCCGTAGACGCCCATGCCGATGGCGGCGGCGACGATGCCGCACTCGCTGATGGGTGCATCGAACGAGCGGGTCAGGCCGTGCTTGGCCTGCAGCTGGTCGGTGACGCGGAAGACGCCGCCGAAATAGCCCGCGTCTTCGCCGAAGCTGAGGACGTTGGGGTCCTGGGTCATCTTGACGTCGAGCGCCTGGTTCAGCGCCTGGATCATGTTGAGCGAGGCCATGTTCAGACTCCAACCTCGCCGCGCTGTTCCTGCAGGCGCCAGTCGGGGGTGGCGAACACCTCCTCGAACATCTCCTTCACCGAGGGCCGCGACTGGCCGATGGTGCCGATGGCCTCGGACTCCTTGCCCGCCTCCCGGACTTGCTCAACGGCGGCCTTTTCAGCCTCGGCCTGTTGCTCATCGGACCATTCGCCGATGCCGATCAGGTGCTGCTTCAGCCGCTGGATCGGATCGCCCAGGGGGAAGTGGTCGGCCTCGTCGGCGGGGCGGTAGCGGGAGGGGTCGTCGGAGGTCGAGTGCTGGGCGATGCGGTAGGTGATGAACTCGATGACCGTCGCGCCCAGGTTCGAGCGCGCCCGGTCCGCCGCCCACTGGGTGGCGGCGTGCACCGCCAGGAAGTCGTTGCCGTCGACCCGCAGCACCGGCAGGCCGTAGCCGATGGCCTTGGATGCGAAGGTCGTCTCCATGCCGCCCGCGATGCCGTGGAAGGACGAGATGGCCCAGTGGTTGTTGACGATGTTGAGGATCACCGGCGCGCGGTAGACGGCGGCGAAGGTCAGCGCGTTGTGGAAGTCGCCCTCTGCCGTGGCGCCGTCGCCGATCCAGGCGGCCGCGATCTTGTCGCCGCCCTTGTAGGCCGAGGCCATGGCCCAGCCGACGGCCTGGGGATACTGGGTGCCCAGGTTGCCCGAGATGGTGAAAAAGCCGAACTCCTTGGAGGAGTACATGATCGGCAGCTGGCGGCCTTTGATCGGATCCTTCGCGTTGGAATAGATCTGGTTCATCATGGTCGCCAGCGGATAGCCGCGCGACACCAGAAGTCCCTGCTGGCGATAGGTCGGGAAGCACATGTCGTCGCGGTTCAGAACCTGGGCCTGGGCGCAGGCGATGGCCTCCTCGCCGGTGCACTTCATGTAGAAGCTAGTCTTCCCCTGGCGGTGGGCGCGATGCATGCGCTCGTCGAAGGTGCGGACCAGGATCATGTCCGTCAGGCCCTTGCGCAGGGTCTCGGCGTCCAGCCGCGGGTTCCAGGGCCCGATCGCCTTGCCCTCATCGTCCAGGACCCGGACCAGGGCGAAGGCCATGTCCCGGCTGTCGTGGGGATCCACGTTGATCTCCGGCCGCGGCGTTTCTCCGGCGGCCTGGAGGATCAGGTGGCTGAAGTCGGGCTTGTCGCCCGGACGCGCGGGAGGTTCCGGCACCCGTAGGCTGAGCGGCACGGTGTTCTTCATGGCGTTCCCAAAAACCTGGCCCTGAAAGCGGCCGTGGCGATCCACGACCCGCGGCGTTCGCCGCCGTCTGAGCGGCTTCCTCTACGTAGCTATGCCCGGCCGATCAACTGTGGCGGCCTCATGCGCCTCGACAGACGCCGTGAAATTGGCGAGACCGCACACAGAATGAGCCCATCGAGCCCATGACCTTCGACCAGCGTCCGCCAGCCCCGACCTTGCGCCGCCGCCTGGCGCTCGCCACCAAGGGCGCCCGCCTGGCGCTGGCCAACGGCGTGGCGAAGATGCTCGGCCTCAAGCTCCAGGCCTATGAGCCCCAGCGCGCACCGGTCGACCTGACGCCCAAACCGGCCAAGGTCCCGCCGCCCGCCGCGCCGAAGCCGGCCCCTGCGCCCACGGCGGCCGAGCCCGCGCCTGCGCCCGTTGGTGCGCCTTCTGTCCCGGCGCCCGCTGCGGCTCCAGCTCCTGCGCGCCCAACCAGGCCGGACCGGTTCGCGCCCGACCCCGCCTTCGCCATCCATATCGACGAGTGTACGGTCTGCGGCGATCCCTTGGCCGAGCTGGTCAAGGACGACTACTGCCCCAACTGCAACTCACCGGCGCGCACCCGCGCCCTGCCGCCCCTGCTGGATCTGGCCGTCGGCCCGGCCGTCGCCGCGGCCGAAATTTTCGACCTGCCGATGCTGGGCTTCGCCATGACCGGGGTCGAGAAGCAGCTGACCGCCCAGGTCTTCCCCGTCCAAAAGTCAGTGTCCCTGTTCGGTAACTATGGCGGCGACCACTAGATCGGCGTCGACGCCCGTGACCTGTCCCGCTACGCCGACAACTCGATGAGCGGCCACTTCTCGATCCTGCTGTTCGACTACTTCACCGAGCAGGATGCAGGGATCGACGAAGCCTTCAGGGTGCTGGCGCCGGGCGGGGTGTTCTTCACCCAGCTAGGGCCCTACCGCCTGCTGGACGGCTGGGACGCGCCCTACCAGATCAAGGAAGTGCGTGGCCGGCCGGGCTATTTCGAGTATCTGCCCGAGGGCGTGGCGCTGGCCGATATCCGCGTTGGCCGGCAGTGGTTCCTGCAAGCCATGCAGGACTCCGGATTCGCCGTGCAGTGGATCCGCGCCCACGACCGGGCCAACGGCGCCGACCTCGACTGGTTCGTCGGATACAAGCCACGGTCGTAAGCGTGCCGTATACTATTTTTAGTTTCCCTCGGTTGACTACCTGACTGCAAACCGACGATAGAGCGCACCAGAGGGGACGCCCGTCGCGACGCGCTTTCGTCGGCCGCGGAAATCCAAGCAGGCTGGGCAGTATAGACACCGGGCGGCCGTCCACGGACCGCGCGTTGGGCGAGTGTCGCCAGCGTCGAAGGGATTAGACGGCCTTAGTATGAAAGTGGCGGTGATTTTCGGGACCCGTCCCGAGGCCATCAACCCTGATCGTGCTCTTCAGCCCCTGGATGCGCGGTTATCGATACCCCTTCACGATCCCGATCCTCGGCCAGGTGATCGGCCACAGCTGGCGGTACGCCGTGTCGCTCGTGATGCGGAAAGCCCGCGAACGGCTGGCCGAG
>JANNVY010000292.1:0-4754 GCA_031408375.1 Pseudomonadota bacterium
CCGCCCGCGTGGCCCGCGCCGACGATGACCACCTTGCTCACGGCGTCAGTCCGGAAGCGTCGGATCGAGGCCGGCCGAGCGGCAGGCGGCGGTGTAGGTGTTGGCCAGCAGGCAGGCGATGGTCATGGGACCGACGCCGCCCGGCACCGGGGTGATGGCGCGAGCGACCTGGGCCGCCTCGGCATAGGCCACGTCGCCGACCACGCGGGTCTTGCCCTCGGCGGCCTTCACCGGATCCTTCGACGGCACGCGATTGATGCCGACGTCGATGACGGTGGCGCCCTGCTTGACCCAGTCGCCCTTGATCATCTCGGCGCGGCCCACGGCGGCCACCAGAATGTCGGCGCCACGGCAGACGTCCGGCAGATCCTTCGTCCGCGAATGGGCGATGGTGACGGTGCAGTTCTGGGCCAGCAGCAGCTGGGCCATCGGTTTGCCGACGATGTTGGAGCGCCCGACGATCACGACGTTCAGCCCCGACAGGTCCAGTTCGTCCTGCAGCATCATCAGACAGCCCAGCGGCGTGCAGGGGACCAGCCCCGGCAGTCCGGCGGCGAGGCGCCCGACATTGATCACGTGGAAGCCGTCGACGTCTTTGTCCGGATCGATGGCGTCCAGCACGGCGGCGGAGTCGACCTGACGCGGTAGGGGCAGCTGCACCAGGATGCCGTGGATCCCCGGATCGGCGTTCAGGGTCGCGATCAGCGCCAGCAGCTCGGCGGTCGTCGTGGTGTCGGGCAGCTTGTGGGTGTCGGACCGCATGCCCGAGGCGGCGGTCTGCTCGCCCTTGTTGCGCACATAGATCTGGCTGGCCGGATCCTCGCCGACGATGACTACCGCGAGGCCGGGCTTGAGGCCGTGGGTGTCGACCAGGTTGGAGACGCCGCGCGATACGCGCTCGCGCAGCCGCTCGGCGTAGGCCTTGCCGTCAATGATCTTCGCAGGCGCGGAATCGGACATGAGAGGCAGCCTATAGCGGGGGAGGGGGCCGGGCGAAACGGGTGCTTTTCGGGGACTGGACCTCGGTCCTGTCCCCGACCCGCAGGCGACGGCGGTTTCACCTCGGGGACAGGACCGAGGTCCAGTCCCCGACGCTCGCGCCGGCGCAAGGTTAAATCTCGGTTAGATTATGCAAGCTACCTTGCACTAACAGATACCATGCGATATCCACCCGGTCATGATCACCGAAACCGGGCCGACCGGGACAATCGACATACAGCTGAAGAAAGGGGTGCTGGGCCTTTGCGTCCTGGCGCTTCTCTCCCGTGGAGACAGCTACGCCTACGAGATCTCCAGCCGACTGGCCGAGGCCATCGGGATGGGGGAGGGCACCATCTATCCGCTCATGCGGCGGATGCAGACGGAGGGACTGGTTGAGACCTACCACGTCGAATCCGCCTCGGGCCCCGCGCGCAAATACTACCGGCTGACCCAGGCCGGGCAGGACGCCCTGACCATACAGCGGGCCGACTGGCGCGACTTCTCCGACGCTGTGAACGCCATCCTGGCCGAGCCCCCCGCGGCTCAGCCCCAAACGGAATCCCACTCATGACCCGCGCCGAATTCATCGCCCGCCTGCGCAGCGGCCTTGTCGGCATGCCGGCCCCCGCCGCCGCCGAGATCGTGGCCGACTACGAGGCCCACTTCACCGACGCCGCCGCCTCCGGGCGGGCCGAGGCCGACGTGGCCCAGGCGCTGGGCGATCCCACGCGTCTGGCCCGCGAGCTCAAGGCCGAGGCCGGCATCCAGCGCTGGCGCCAGGAACAGAACCCCTCGGCCGCCACCGGCGCGATCCTGGCGGTGCTGGGTCTGGGCGCCATCGACATCCTGATCCTGCTGCCCTTCATCCTGGGCGTGCTGGGCACCCTGTTCGGCATGATGATCGCCGCCATCGGCGTCTTCATCGGCGGCGGCGCCATCATGGTCGCCCTGCCGTTCGCCGGAGCCCCCGGCGGCGCGCTCGCCGCCATCTTGGCGGGCCTTGGCCTGATGGCCGGCGCGGTCACCGTCGGCGCCCTTGTGGCGGTGGTCACCGTCTGGGTGGTCAACGGCCTCGTCTGGTTCGCCCGCCTGCACTACCGGCTGCTCAAGCCCGCCTTGCAATCCAACTCGACGCCCGCCTCGGGAGACCTGGCATGACCCGCATCCTCTTCATCATCGCCGGCGCCTCGCTCGTGCTGTGCCTGGCCTGCCTCGGCGGCGCCGCGGCGCTGGGCAGCCGCGACCTGGCGGCCAACGACTGGACCTGGGTGGTCACCGAAGACGGCACCGGCGACAACGACCTGCGCTTCGAACGCGGCAAGGTCAGCCCCGACACCACTCGCACCCTGGCCTGGACCGGCGGCCAGAGCCTGACCGTCGACCTGCCCGCCGACGTCACCTACGTCCAGGGCGCTGCGCTCGGCGTGGTCATCAGCGGGCCCAAGACCGCGGTCGACCGCGTGCGCCTGGTCGACGGCCGCCTGACCCTCGTGGAGGACGACGAAGAGCACGAGCGGGGCTACATCCGCGTCCGCAACGGCAGCATCCGGGTGTGGAATGAGACCGAGATGCTGAAGATCACCGTCACCGCGCCGAACGTGAACAGCTTCCGCTCAGCCGGCTCCGGCGACCTGACCGTCGAAGGCTACAACCAGCCGACCCTGAACCTGCTGCTGGACGGCTCGGGCGACGTCGAGGTGACCGGCCGCGCCGCGTCCCTGGACGTGCGCCTGAACGGCTACGGCGACGCCGATCTGCAGGGCCTGGAAGTGAAGGACGCCAAGCTCGACAACGCGGGCGAAGGCGAGATCAACGTCGGCCCGACCGGCGATGTGATGGTGGACGTTACCAGCGATGGTGACGTCCACCTGACGCGTCGTCCCGCCAATCTGGAACGCAACGTCACCGGCGACGGAGAAATCACCGGGGCCTGAAGACTCAGCGCGTCGAGGGCAGCAGGCCCGACGCGTAGTCCCGCGCTCGTCCGCTCAGCACGAAGTCCGTGGCGAAGGCCAGGTCGGGCGCGAAATACCGGTCCTGATCGTAGGGCGCGGCGCCAGTCCGCACGGCGGCCAGCAGGCGCTCCATCGGCTCCGATGACTTCAAGGGCCGCAAGAACTCGACCCCCTGCGCCGCGGCCAGCAGCTCGATCCCCACCACCGTCGCGGCGTTCGATGCCATCTCAGACAGCCTGCGCGCGCCGTGGGCCGCCATGGAAACGTGGTCTTCCTGGTTGGCGCTGGTCGGCACGGTGTCGACCACAGCCGGGTGCGACAGCATGCGGTTCTCGGCCACCAGGGCGGCGGAGGTCACCTGGGCGATCATGAAGCCCGAGTTGAGCCCCGACTCCTTCACCAGGAAGGCGGGCAGGCCGCTCATCTTGGGGTCCACCAGGATGGCGGTGCGGCGCTCGGAGATGTTGCCGATCTCGCAGATCGCCATCGCCAGCATATCGGCGGCAAAAGCAACGGGTTCGGCGTGGAAGTTGCCGCCGGACAGGACCTCGCCCGTGTCCGGAAACACCAGCGGATTATCGGTCACGCCCGAAGCTTCGATTTCCAGCGTGCGCGCCGCGTTGCGGATCACGTCCAGCACCGCGCCCATCACCTGGGGCTGGCAGCGGAAGGAGTAGGGGTCCTGCACCTTGGTGCAAGCGGGCCCCTGGTGCGAGGCGTGGATGGCGCTGCCGGTGTGCAGGGCCAGCAGGGTCGCGGCCACGTCGATCTGCCCGGGCTGGCCGCGCAGGGCGTGGATGCGCGGATCGAAGGGGACGTCTGAGCCCATCACCGCATCGGTGGACAGCACGCCGGCGGCGATGGCGGCGGCGAAGACGTTCTCGGTCAGGAACAGGCCCGCCAGCGCCATGGCGGTCGAGGCCTGGGTGCCGTTGAGCAGTGCGAGGCCTTCCTTGGGCCCCAACGAGAGCGGCTTCACCCCGGCCTTGGCCAGACCGGCCTCGGCGGTGACGATCTGGCCGCCCACGCGGCATTCGCCAACGCCGATCAGGGCGGCGGCCAGATGGGCCAAGGGCGCGAGGTCACCGGAAGCGCCGACCGAGCCCTTGCCCGGAATGCATGGATAAACTTCGGCTTTCAGCAGCGCGATGAGGGCGTCGATGGTGTCGCTGTTGATCCCCGAAGCGCCCCGCGACAAGGAGGCCACCTTCAGCACCATGATCAGCCGCACGACCTCGTCGGGCAGGAGCGGCCCCACCCCGCAGGCGTGGGATAGCACGAGATTGCTCTGCAGCGTCGCCAGGTCGCTCCGGGCGATGGAGGTATTGGCCAGCAGGCCGAAGCCGGTGTTGATGCCATAGACCGTCGCTCCGGCCTCGATAATGTCGCGCACCGCCTGTTCGCTGGCCTCGATGGCGGCGCTGGCGCCGGCGGTCAGCTCGATCTGGACCGGCCCTTCCCAGCAGGCGCGCAGCAGCGACAGGGGCAGGGGCTCTGCGCCGACCTGGAAGCGTGTATGGCCTGGCTTCACCTCAGCGCTCCATCGACGGCAGGTTCAGGCCCTGCTCGCGGGCCCAGTCCTGGGCGATCTCGTAGCCGGCGTCGGCGTGGCGCATGACGCCGGTCGCCGGGTCGTTCCACAGCACCCGTTCAAGCCGCTTGGCTGCCTCGGGGGTGCCGTCGGCGACGATGACCATGCCCGAGTGCTGGGAATAGCCCATGCCCACGCCGCCGCCGTGGTGCAGCGACACCCACGTCGCCCCGCTCGCGGTGTTCAGTAGCGCGTTCAGCAGCGGCCAGTCGGACACCGCGTCCGAC
>JANNVY010000293.1:0-1837 GCA_031408375.1 Pseudomonadota bacterium
CGGCGCTTGGGGGTGTCGGCGAAACGGGCCTGGGCCGTGGCGCGCCCCTCCCCGATGGCGAACCGGCGCATCAGGCCGTCGCCGTCGAACCAGTGGGTGGCGTTCAGGCCCGGCCGGCGGAACTTGGCCGGGCCGTTGCGATAGAGCACGCCCGATAGTTCGGCCGGGGCCCGGCCCGAGACCAGCCGCATGGCGTGGGACGCGACATCAGCCTCGACGTCGGCGAAGCCCAGGGTCCAGTCCCCTGAGTTGGCGGCGGCGGCGAAGGCGGTCTCGGGATCGATGATGGTCGTGGCGGCGAGCGCGGCCGTCCCGCCGAGGATGGCTCGTCGCGAAAGGATCACTTCAGCACCAGGGTCTGGGTCGCGCCCGAAGCATCGACGTCGAAGGCGGCGGCGGACCAGGGAGCGGGTCCCATGTTGCCGCGTGCATTGTTCGAGAAGGCGAAGGGCTCGGTCGGCATGCCGAAGGGATTGGAGTCCATCTGGCCGTTGCCGTTCAGGTCGTGGAACGACTTCACCGCGTAGCGCCCCGGCGCCAGGCCCTCGATACGGACCGGCTGGCCCGGCGTCGCGGCGACCGCGCGAACCGGGGCGCCCTGGCCGTTGTAGGCGGCCTCGCTGTTGTAGACGGCGACCATCACCCGGCCCTGGTCGGACGCGCAATCGAGGTTGAGCGTCAGCACCGACGCCGCCTGGGCGACGGCGGCTGTGGCGAAGAGGGCCGCCGCGGCAGCCGCGGCGCTGATACGAAACTTCATGGTGTGTCTCCTGAATGGAAGGTGCGAACCGGGGTCCGCCGTCCCTTTCTGAATGCCCGCTCGCCACGGCTGCCGACAGCGAGGTTGCGCGGTCCGCCGCCCGGATTTCGCCAACGACAGGCGCGCGCCGCTCGCGAAGCGCCAACGACCACCCGTCGGGCCTTCATTCCATCGGCGTTTCGTGAAATGCAGGGACAGTCGGGGCAATGGCGGAGGGTGTGACGTGAGCGAGCCGGGAGCCACAAGCCAGCCGGAACTCGTCGTCTGGAGCCCGGGGCCCGGCGACTGGCTACGCGGCGCCGGCATCTGTCTCGCCGCCGGCGCCTTCATGGCGGTCTCCGGCGCGTTCGGGTCAAGCGATGTGTCGCTGACCCGGCGGCTGATCTATTGGATAGGACTGATGTTCGCCGGCAGCCTCATCGGCAACTTGATCGCGCGCCCACTGTTCGCCCTGCGCCATTTCGCCGCCAGGCCCTGGCTGGCCTGTTTCGTCATCACGCTCCTGCTCACCCCGCCCTTGGCCGTGGTGGTCTGGGCGGCCAGTAACCTGACCTACGGCCTCGACTGGGACCCGTTCGACATCGTCAGGTTTTCGCCGCAGGTGGCGATGATCTCGTTCGCCATGACGATCATCACCTACCTGGCCGATCGCCGGCCGGTCGAGACTCACGCCGGCCCCGACGGCTCGCCGCCACCGCGTTTCCTCGATCGCCTGCCCACGAAGCTGAAGGGGGCGGAGCTCTTCGCCGTCGAAGCCGAAGACCACTATCTTCGCCTGCACACCGACCGCGGCTCGGACCTGATCCTGATGCGGCTGTCGGACGCCGTGGGCGAACTGGAGGGGATCGAGGGCGCCCAGACCCACCGCTCCTGGTGGGTCGCCAAGGACGCAGTGGTCGAGGTGTCGCGCGGCGACGGCCGGGCCACCTTCGTGCTCAGGAACGGCGCCCGCGCGCCGGTGAGCCGCAGTTATGCGCGCGCGCTCCGCGCCGAGGGCTGGTACTAGGCCGACTGACCCTCATCAGGTTTCCGCGAAGTGAGTTGTTGCAGCGGGCCGATTGGCGGATAATGCGTCGG
>JANNVY010000294.1:0-4839 GCA_031408375.1 Pseudomonadota bacterium
CCGTCGCTTCCGCTACATCCTGGTGGACGAGTACCAGGACACCAATGTCGCCCAGTACCTGTGGCTGCGGCTGCTGGCCGGCTCCGGAAACGTCTGCTGCGTCGGCGACGACGACCAGTCGATCTACGGCTGGCGCGGCGCCGAGGTGGACAACATCCTGCGCTTCGAACGCGACTTCCCCGGCGCCAAGATCGTGCGGCTTGAGCGCAACTATCGCTCCACCAGCCACATCCTGGGCGCGGCTTCAGGCCTCATCGCCGCCAACAAGGGGCGCTTGGGCAAGACGCTGTGGACCGAGGCGGAGGGCGGCGAGAAGGTCCGCGTGCGCGGCGTCTGGGACGGCGAGGCCGAAAGCCGGCTGATTGCCGACGAGATCGAGGCCTGGCATCGCAAGTCCGGCCGCTACAAGGATGCCGCCGCACTGGTGCGCGCCTCCTTCCAGATGCGGGCGTTCGAAGAGCGCTTCGTGCTGCTGCAGATCCCCTACACCGTCATCGGCGGGCCGCGCTTCTTCGAGCGCGCCGAGATCCGCGACGCCCACGCCTACATGCGCCTGATCCAGTCGCCCGACGATGACCTGGCCTTCGAGCGCATCGTCAACACGCCCAAGCGCGGCATCGGCGACACCTCGGTGCAGAAGCTGCTTGCCGTCGCGCGCCGCGCCAACCTGTCGGCCATGGCCGCCGCACGCGAACTGATCGGCACCGACGAGCTGCCGGCGCGCACGCGCACGGCGCTGTCGAACTTTATCCG
The DNA here is from genome assembly GCA_031408375.1 of Pseudomonadota bacterium. Taxonomy (GTDB): domain Bacteria; phylum Pseudomonadota; class Alphaproteobacteria; order Caulobacterales; family Caulobacteraceae; genus JAEZEZ01. The sequence continues at coordinate 754 of JANNVY010000294.1, forward strand.
CGACGTCGATCGCTGGTCGCACCTGATGCGCACCGGGACCAGCCACTACGAGCTGACCGAAACCGTGCTGGAAGAGTCCGGCTACACCGACATGCAGCGCGCCGACCGCGCCACCGGCCAGACCCGCCTCGACAACCTGAAAGAGCTGGTCCAGTCGATGCAGAACTTCGAGACCCTGCAGGACTATCTCGAGCACGTCTCGCTGGTGCTGGATCTCGACCGCGGCGCCGGCGAGGACGCGGTGCAGATCATGACCCTGCACGGCGCCAAGGGGCTGGAGTTCCCGCTGGTCTTCCTGCCCGGCTGGGAGGAAGGCGTCTTCCCCTCGCAACGCTCCATCGACGAGAAGGGCGAGAAGGGCCTCGAGGAGGAACGCCGCCTGGCCTACGTCGGCGTGACCCGGGCCCGCGAGGAAGCGCGCATATCCTTCGCCGCCAACCGCCAGGTCTACGGCCGCTGGACCTCGCAGCTGCCGTCGCGCTTCGTCGACGAACTGCCGATCGACCACGTCGATGCCGCGTCCGAGACCGGCTACTACGGCGGCGGCCCGGGGATGAAGGAGGTGAAGTCCCGCTGGGACGACGCGCCCTCCTTCGGCTCCGGCTACGCCTCGCCCGGCTGGAAACGCGCGCAGGCGCGGGGCAGCGCCTTCGCCGGCGGTGGCCACCGCCAGCCGGTCATCGAAGGCGACGGCCGCCTCACTGCCTCGGCCGCTCCGTCGGCGTCAGGCTTCGCCCGCGGCGACCGCGTGTTTCACCAGAAGTTCGGCTACGGCAAGGTCAAGGCCATCGAGGGCAACAAGCTCTCCGTCGCCTTCGACAAGGCCGGCGAGAAGAAGGTCATCGACAGCTTCGTGGAGAAGGCCTGACAGGAGCGATCCGCCGGACGCGGATCAACAGGCCGTTAACCATAATTCCCGACTGTCGACGCATGTCCCGTGCGCACGCTCTCAATCCCTGGCAGCCCCCCTCCGAGCCGTCTCCGGCGACGTGGGAATGGGTGGCCTGTATCGTTGTCGTGATCATGATGACGGGCGCGCTGGTCGCCCCGTTGTTCGCGCCCGAGCCCGGGGTCGAGACGCCCGAGCTGCGGATGATCTGGCTGCCGGTCTATGCCGTCATCGTGGGCCTCGTAATCCGCCGCGCCGGCGCCATCGCCCAGGCCTGGCCGGCGGTGCTGCTGGCGGGCGCGCTGGTGGCGCTCGCCTTCCTCTCCAGCCGCTGGTCGCTGGAGCCCGACACCACCGTGCGCCGCTCGATCGCGCTCGGCATGTCGATGCTGTTTGCGCTCTACCTCGGCGCCGTCTGGCGCGGGCCGGTGCTGTTGCGGATGTTGTGCATGGCCTTCATCGGCATGGGCGCGCTGAGCATCGCCGTGGTCTTCGCCTGGCCCGATATGGGCGTCTCGCAGGACGCCAACGCCGGCACCTGGCGCGGCGTCTGGGTCGAGAAGAACCAGACCGGGATGATGATGTTCACCGCGATCCTCGCCGGCCTCGCCCTGCTGGTCTCGGACGCGCGCAGCCGGTGGCTGGCGCTGGCCACCATCGCGGTGTGCCTGGTCATGCTGCTGGGCACCCAGTCCAAGACGTCGCTGCTGTGCCTGATCGTCGGCGGCAGCTTGATCGTCGGCATCCACGCCCTGCGTCGCGCGGGCCCGGCGCTCGGCGTCATCCTGATCTGGCTGGGCGTGCTGGTCGTGGGCGGATTGGCGGCCTTCTTCCTGCTCAATCCCGACGCCCTGTTCACGCTGCTGGGCAAGGACCCGTCGTTGACCGGCCGCACCGACATCTGGGATTCGCTGCTGCGCCGTTCGGCCGAGCGGCCGCTCACCGGCTACGGCTACGCCGCGTTCTGGGGCAAGGAGTCGATGCCCGCCAACTGGGTGCGGCTGGAGACTGAGTGGCGGGTGCCCTCAGCCCACCACGGCTGGCTCGAGGTGCTGATCCAGCTGGGCTACGTCGGCGTCGTCCTGGTCGGCTTCGTCTATGCGCTCACCGTCGTGCTGGCCCTCGTGCGCCTGCCGACCCAGGGCATCCGCGAGGGCTATTTCGGTCTCGCCTTCCTGGCCGCGTTTGGCGTGCTGACCCTGTCGGAGAGCGTCATGGTGCTGCACCACAACTTCGCCTGGGCGCTGTTCATGGCGGTCGTTGCCGGCCGCTTCATGCCGGTCGGATCGCCGATGGTTGAACTGAACCGCCGCGCCCAACCCTTCCCGATGCAGTCGCCCGCCCTGGTGTTCCGCAGCGTCATGCCGGCGAGAAACACGCCGTAGCGCGATGTGACGCGGAGCGCGCGCAACCGCACGCTAAGACGCCCTCCATGTGGACCCCCTCGCAGTTCGCCGAGACCGACCCCGACATCATCGCCGCGATGATCGAAGACGCGCGCCTGGCGACCCTGGTCACCCACGGTCCGCAGGGTCTCTACGCCACCCACCTGCCCTTCCTGTTGGAACGCGAACCGATGCGCCTGGTCGGCCACGTCGCGCGCGCCAATCCGCATCGCGAGCTCAGCGGCGACGGCGAGGCGATGGTGATCCTCAACGGGCCCGAGGCCTACATCTCGCCCAGCTGGTATCCGTCCAAGGCCATCGATGGAAAACAGGTTCCGACCTGGAACTACGAGGCGGTGCATCTGTACGGCACGCTCGACTGGATCGACGACGCGGCGCACTTGCTGGACGTCGTCACGCGCCTGTCGGACCGGCATGAGCAGGGACGCGCGCGACCATGGTCAGTCACCGACGCGCCCGTCGACTATGTCGAGCGCCTGCTGCAGGGGATCGTGGGGGTGACCCTGACCGTCACGCGCGTCGAGGCCAAGCGCAAGATGGGTCAGAACAAACCCGACGCCGACCGCCTCGGAGTCATCGAGGGCCTGGCGTTGTCGCCAGACCCTCGAGACCGTCTCGTCGCTGATGCGATGAAGCCGAAGGCTTAGTCCCCCGGCGTTCGCCCCGACCTAGGGCTTGTCGAACACACCGAAAAGCGTCGCCCAGAAACCCTTGGGCTTCTTTCTGGCGGGCGCGCTCGCGTGAGTCGACAGCGGCCTGGACTCGCCGACCGGCGTGGAAGCTGGCGTCGAAGACGGCGCAGACACCGCCGCCGCCGGTTTCGGCGCCGCGCTAGGGCGAGCCTTTGAAGGCTTCTTGGCGGCGGGCTTTTTCGCCGCAGGTTTCTTGGCCGCAGGTTTCTTGGCGGCCGGCTTCTTGGCCGCCGCAGGCTTCTTGGCAGGAGCCTTCCTGGCCGCGGGCTTCTTCGCCGCCGCCGGCTTGGCGGCTGGTTTCTTGGCTGCCGGTTTCTCGGCCGGAGCTTTCTTGACGGCAGGCTTCTTGACGGCCGCAGGCTTCTTGGCGGCCGCAGGCTTCTTGGCGGCTGCCGGCTTCTTCGCCGGAGCCTTCTTCAACGCGGGCTTCTTCGCAGCCACCGGCTTCTTGGCGGCCGCGGGTTTCTTCACTGCAGGCTTTTTCACAGCCGGCTTCTTGGCGGCTGCGGGCTTCTTGGCCGCGGCGGGTTTCGCCGCGGCTTTCGGTTTGGCCTTAGCGGCCGGACTCTTCACTGGAGCTTTCGCCATTTATCCGAACCCCGATTTAGCGGTGCGCCGAAACGTCATCCGCGCTAGTCCCGACTCAGGAGGATAACCAAACACAACGAAATGTCCGAACCCGCCGAACAAATTGTTGCACGAGGCCCGCGCGACGCGGCCGAAGCAGCCGCACGCGCGATCGATTCCGATGTGAATCTGGAAGGCGCCACCTACTCGATTCTGGAAGAAGACGAAGACCGCGGCGTGTGGCGCATCGATGCGTTTCCCAACGACGCGGATGAAGCCGACGGAATCGAATCCGCTATGCGCGCGTTCGACGCGCTCAACGTCACGCGTGAGAAACTCGCCGACGCCGACTGGCTGGCGATGTCGCTGTCGGGGTTGCCGCCCGTGCGCGAGGGACGCTTCTTCGTTTACGGCGCCCTCGTCGAGGGCCGCCGCCCCGCCGGCAAGATCGCGCTGAAGATCGACGCCGGCGCCGCGTTTGGCACCGGACACCACGGCACGACGTCGGGATGCCTGCGCGCCTATGACACCC
>JANNVY010000295.1:0-3987 GCA_031408375.1 Pseudomonadota bacterium
GCCTCGGTGCAGGCGTGCGCCGCCTTCTCGCCCATCAGGGCGGTGCCGACCCCGAGGCCGAAGCCGGCCAGACGCCATAGCGGGGCCATCAGGGTGGGGCGGACCTTGTGTTCATTCAGCAGGGTGTCGAAGCGTGACAGGTGGACCTGCTCGTGGCCCTCCATCTCGGCGAGGTCGTCGGTGATCTTCTGCTTGCCCGGCGCGGCGTCGAACACCGCCTTCTGGCCGCGGTAGATCCAGACGGCGCCCAGTTCCCCGGCGTGATCGACGCGCAGGATCTCGTGCAGGCGACGCTTCAGCGCGCCCGGACCCGGTCGCATGTGAGCGTCAGCGGAGGACATTGTCCTGCCAGCCGCGGTCGGACTTGCGCCGCATCGAGCTGATGAGGCTGAAGAGGGCGAGCCCGCCCGAGATGATGGCGTTCCACCCGGCCATGGAGATGCCCCACATCTTCCAGGCCGCGACGTCGCAGGCCGGCATGCGGATGCGGCCCGAGAGCGCGGTGATCAGGTCGTCGGCGTTCACCGGCCCCAGCGATCCGCCGCAGGTGGCCGGCAGCTTCCACCAGTGCAACTCACCTCCGGCGTGGAAGGTGGCGACCACGGCGCCGGCGGTGAATACCGCGAACAACAGGAAGGCGGCCAGGCGCGGCGTGCCCTTCGAATGGCTGAACAGCGCCCACAGGGTGGCGGGCAAGGCGATGGCGATGGCGGTCCAGTAGACGTCGCGCTGCTTGAGGCAGAGCGGGCAGGGCGCCAGGTCGCCGAAGACCTCGAACGCATGCGCCGCGCCGAGCAGGGCGACGGCCGCGACGAGGGCGAAGGCGGCCCACCAGCGGGCGATGAAGCGCAACAGGTTCATTGATTTGGAGACTTATATTGCGTCTGCGGCGGCGTCGAGGCGGCTTAGGAGAACAGCGCCACGATGTCGCTGCCGTACTTGGCCATCAGTACGCCCAGGACCACGAGGCCGATCACCCCCAGGGCGACCGTCACCAGGCGCTTCTCGATGATCTCAAGCATCTTCGGCCCGAAGCGCTTGAGCACGAAGGCGGTCAGGAAGAAGCGCGCGCCGCGGGTGATGACGGACAGCAGCACGAACATCCCGAAGGCGTAGTGGGCCATGCCCGAGGCGATGGTCACCAGCTTGTAGGGGATGGGGGTGACGCCCTTGGCCAGAATCACCCAGGCGCCCCACTCGGCGTACCAGGCCTGGTACTCGGCGAGGCCTTCGGAATGGCCGGTCAGGGACAGCAGCCAGCGGCCCAGATCCTCGAGGTAGAAGCCGATCGCGTAGCCCAGGATGCCGCCTAGCACCGAGGCCAGAGTGCACATGGCGGCGTAGAAGTAGGCCTTGTCGGGGCGCTTCAGGATCATTGGCGCCAACACCACGTCGGGCGGAATCGGGAAGAACGAGCTCTCGGCGAAGGAGACCGCCATCATCGAGGACAGGGCGTGGCGGCTGCCCGCCAGGCGCATGGTCCAGTCGTACATGGCGCGGATGACGCGGCTGAGGAGGCCGATGGTCCAGTAGTGGATGGACTGGAGCAGGCTGGGGCGGGGCTGGGGGAGATCGGTCACGGGGCGCTTGCTATCAGGGTTGCGGGGTCAAGTCTTGCCACGACCCAATGCAAGGATCGTGCAGGCGGCGAGGCGATCTCCGGGAGACTACGGTGCTTGGCTTGGCGGGCCCGCGGCACTAGGTTCCGCGCCAATCCACCCGCCTGCCCAAGGAGCGACCATGACCGGCGCGATTCTCACCGACGGCTTCGAGTTCGTCGAGTTCACCAGCCCCGACCCCGAAGGCATGGCCGCGACCTTTGAACTGCTTGGTTTCACGGCGGTCTCGAAGCACCCGACCAAGGACGTCGTCCGCTTCAAGCAGAACGATGTGAACTTCCTGCTGAACCGCGAGGCGACCGGCCAGGGCGCCGAGTTCCGCAAGGCGCACGGCGGATCGGCCAACGGCATGGGCTTCCGGGTGCATGACGCGAAGGCGGCCCATGCGGAGGCGGTCAAGCGCGGCGCCAAGCCGATGGACCCGACGCCGACCACGGTGTCTGACGGCCAGACTCTCGAAGGCATTGGGGGTTCGGTCCTGTATCTGGTCGAGCGTGACGCGGCCTGGAAGGACTGGACGCCGCTGCCGGGCGCCGAGAAGGAGGCGCAGAACGAGGTCGGCCTGATGTACCTCGACCACCTGACCCACAATGTGCGTCGCGGCGAGATGCGGACCTGGTCGGGCTTCTACGGCCAGGTGTTTGATTTCACCGAGCAAAAGTACTTCGACATCAACGGTTCGGCGACCGGTCTGGTCAGCCAGGCGATGGTGGCGCCCGACAAGAAGATCCGCATCCCGCTGAACGAATCCAAGGACGATCAGTCCCAGATTGAGGAGTTCCTGCGCGAGTACGGCGGCGAGGGCATCCAGCACCTGGCAATGGGTGTCCGCGATATCTTTGAAACCGTTGAATTGCTTAAGGAACGTGGCGTCCTATTTCAGGACACCATCGACACCTACTTTGACCTTATCGACAAGCGCGTGCCCGGCCACGGCCACGACGTCGAGCGCATGCGCAAGAACCGCATCCTCATCGACGGCTCGGAGACCGAAGGGTTACTCCTTCAAATCTTTACGCAAAACCTGTTCGGCCCGATCTTCTTCGAGATCATTCAGCGCAAGGGCAACGAGGCCTTTGGCGAAGGCAACTTCCAGGCCCTGTTCGACTCCATCGAGCTGGACCAGATCCGCCGCGGCGTGATCAAGGTCGACGCGTGAGCCGCCCCTGCAGCGCCGCCGCGGTCGCCCTGAAGGCAGGCCATCTCAGGGTTCGCATCATCGGCGGCCTGCTGCTCATCCTCTCGATGCTGGTCCTGGCTGCGGGCGCAGCCCGGGCCGAGCCGGCGCGTTGGGCCATCGCCGTGCACGGCGGGGCCGGGGTAATCGAGCGCAAGGACCTGACGCCGGAGGCCGAGGCGGCCTATCGCGCCGCCCTGGCCCAGGCGGTCGAGAAGGGCTCGGCCATCCTGCGCTCGGGCGGCTCGTCGCTGGACGCCATCGAGGCGGTCATCCGCGATCTCGAGGACGATCCCCTGTTCAACGCCGGGCGCGGCGCGGTCTTCACCGCCGCTGGGCGCAACGAGCTGGACGCCTCGATCATGGACGGCTCGAACATGCGCGCCGGATCGGTCGCGGGCGTCACCACTGTCAAGCACCCTATCAGCCTGGCGCGCGCGGTGATGGAGAAGTCGCCGCACGTGATGATGATCGGCGAGGGCGCCGAGGTCTTCGCCCGCTCCGTCGGCATCGAGACGGTATCCCCATCGTGGTTCTTCACCGAGCGCCGCTGGGGCCAGCTGGTCGAGAAGCTGACCGCCAAGGGCCTGCCCATTCCGCCGCGCCCCGCCGGCGTCCCGCCCGCGCCGGTCGCGCCCATAGGCGGCCTGGCCGGCATCCGGCTGGACGACCACCGTTTCGGCACCGTGGGCGTGGTCGCGGTCGACCAGGCCGGTCACATCGCCGCCGGCACCTCGACCGGGGGGCTGACCGCCAAGCAGTTTGGCCGCGTCGGCGACGCGCCGGTGATCGGGGCGGGCACTTGGGCCGGACGCGGCTGCGCGGTTTCGGCCACGGGCACGGGCGAGTACTTCATCCGCCTGTCGGTGGCCCGCGACGTCTGCGGCCTGGTTCACTCGGGCGGCATGACTCTGCAACAGGCCGCCGACGCCAAGATCGCCGAGGTCGGCTCCATCGGCGGCGACGGCGGGCTGATCGCCCTGGCCCAGGACGGCACGATCGCCTTCGCCCTGAACACCCCGGGGATGTACCGCGGCTCGGCGTCGAGCACCCAGGCGGTGCGCGTGGCGATCTTCGCGGACGAGCGATAGGTGCCCAAGATCACAGGGCTGTCAGTGCCAGTCTCTCCGGGTACGGCAGGGGGCTGGAGGGTGCTCGACTTCGAAGGCGCTTTCACCACGCTCGACGAGG
>JANNVY010000296.1:0-12680 GCA_031408375.1 Pseudomonadota bacterium
GCGGCGCGATCACGATTAGTGAGCGATGGGGACGCTGACTTCGCCCCGGGATCAACCCGCATCATGCGCCGTCCAAGCTAGACTTTCTGGAACAAACACAGAACGTATACATGCGTTCTTGTAGGTTGATCAATCGGCCTGGGAGCGGGATTGGGCTGGCGAGGGGCGCCGCCGCGACCTGCCGTTCCGCCTGCCCGCGAGCCCCATCATGACCAAAAGCCAATTACCGGGAATTCATTTGCCCCCACGGGCCGCCAGCATCAATTAGCATCCAAGGGCACGTTCGATCTGAACGGGCGGCCAAGTCGCACACAGGTTCATCGGGACCATGAACGTCAAACGATCCTATCTCATCGCCGGTGGCTGCCTCGCCGCCCTCGTTCTCTACTTTGTGGTGCGAAGTCTGATCGGCGGCGGCGAGAAAGCCAAAGTCGAACCGCCCAAGCAGCCCGATGCCGCCCAGCTGGTCTCCACCGCCCTGGTGTCCGAGATCCAGCGGCCGTACGCCGTCGTCCTGCGCGGCCGCACCGAGGCCGCCCGCACTGTCGAGGTTCGCGCCGAGACCGCCGGCGCGGTGGCTTCGACTCCCACACCGGAAGGCGCGTTCGTGCGCCGCGGCCAGGTCCTCTGTCGCCAGGATGTCGACGCCCGCGCCGCACAACTGGCCCAGGCCCAGGCCACCCAGCGCTCCGAGGAATTGCAGTACAAGGCCGCCCAGGAACTGAAGACCCGGGGCTTCCGCTCCGAGACCCAGGTGCTGGCCGCCAAGGCCGAACTGGACCAGGCCCGCGCCCAGGCGCAGCAGGCTGCCATCGCGCTGGACCAGGTCAATATCCGCGCGCCCTTCGCCGGCGTATTCGATAACCGCGAGGCCGAGGTCGGCGCCTATCTGGCGCCCGGCCAGGTCTGCGGCACCCTGATCGAGCTGAACCCGCTATTGATCGTCGGCGACGTCTCCGAAGCCGACGCCGCGCGCATGCGCGTCGGCGCCGCCGCCACGGCGCGGCTGGCCACCGGCGGGCTGCTAACCGGCCGCGTGCGCTATGTCTCGCGTAGCGCCGACCCCCAGACCCGCACCTACAGGGTCGAGGTGACGACCGCCAATCCCTCTGGCGCCGTCCGCTCGGGCCTGTCGGCTGATCTGGACGTGCAGTCCGGCGCGGGCCCGGCTCACCTGGTGCCGGTCTCGGCCCTTGTGCTGGATTCCCAGGGCCGTCAGGGAATCCGGCACATCGTCGGGACCGACACCGTCGGCTTCCTGCCGGTGAGGGTCATCGAGGAGACCCCCGAGGGCGTGTGGGTGTCGGGCCTGACCGGCTCGGTCCGCGTCATCACGGTCGGTCAGTCCTATGTGACCGAAGGCCAGAAGGTTCGGGTGGCCGCGCGCTGAGCGCGGACGCCGGGGAGCGAGTAAAATGATCAAGGCGCTCATCAACGGAGCCATCGCAAGACGCAAGGTCGTATTGGCGATCACCCTGGTCGCGGCGATCTTCGGCCTGTTCGCCTACGTGAACCTGCCGCGGGAATCGAACCCCGACATCACCGTCCCCTACGTGAACATCTTCGTTCCCTACCCAGGGGTCAGCCCCGAGGACTCCGAGCGCCTGCTGGTCAGGCCGCTGGAAGTCGAGCTGCAATCGCTCGAGGGCCTGATCGAGATGAACGGCACCGCCACCCAGGGCGGCGCCAGCATCACCCTGGAATTCCCGGTCAACTTCAACAAGGACAAGGTGCTGGCCGACGTCCGCGCCAAGGTCGACATGGCGCGCGGCCGCTTTCCGCCCGACGCGGAAGAACCGATCATCCAGGAGTTCAACGTCAACGAGGATCCGGTGGTCACCGTGGTCCTCTCGGGCTCGGCGCCCGAACGCGAGCTCTACTCGACCGCCCGCGCCCTGCAGGACCGGCTGGAGACCCTGCCAGGTGTGCTGCGCGCCGAGATCTACGGGGGCCGCGAGGAGATGCTCGAGGTCACCATCGATCCGCTGCGACTCGAGGCCTACAACATCACCGCCAGCGAGGTGGCGGGCGTCATCCGCGCCAACAACCAGTTAGTGCCGGCTGGGTCGATGACCTCGGGCCAGGGTACCTTCGCCGTTAAGATCCCCGGCGTCATCGAAGGTCCCGAGGACGTCCTGAAGCTGCCGATCAAGGTCAACGGCGACCGGGTCGTGACGCTGGGCGACGTCGCCGAGGTGCGCCGCACCTTCAAGGAGCCGACCTCGTTCTCGCGCATCGACGGCGAGCGGTCGCTGTCGGTGGGCGTGGTCAAGCGCACTGGCGCCAACATCCTCGACACGGTCCGCGAGACACGCCGCATCGTGGCGGAGGAAAAGCTGAAGATGCCCGACAGCATCAACGTCAGCTTCACCTTCGACGAAAGCGAAAGCATCAACCGCACCCTGATCCTGCTGGAGTCCGGGCTGATCATCGCCGTGATCCTGGTGATGGTGATCGTCGTCGCCTCGCTGGGCGTCCGGCCGGGCATCATGGTCGGCCTGGCCATCCCCGCCTGCTTCATGCTGGCATTCCTGCTGCTGCAGGCCACCGGCATCACGCTCAATATGATGGTCATGTTCGGCCTGGTGCTGGCCGTAGGGATGCTCGTCGACGGGTCCATCGTCGTGGTCGAGTACGCCGACCGGAAAATGAGCGAGGGCGTCGACAAGAAAGAGGCCTTCAAGCTCGCTGGCGAGAAGATGTTCTGGCCGGTGTTCAACGGCATCGCCACGACGCTGTGCGCCTTCGTGCCGTTCCTGTTCTGGAACTCGATCCCCGGCAAGTTCATGAGCTACCTGCCGATCACGCTCTTTTTCGTGCTCGGCTCGTCGATCTTCATCGCGCTGATCTTCACCCCCGCATTGGGCTCGATCTTCGGCAAGCACTCCAATGAGCACGCCGAGCAGTCCGAGAACGTGGTCATCTCCGAACAGGGCGACCCGCGCGACATGAAGGGCTTCATGGGGCGCTACGCCAACTTCCTGTGGGGCATCATCCACCGTCCCCTGCTGACCGTCGCCGCCGCCTTCGCCATCATCATCGGCGTGGCGGTGTGGTTCGGCATGACGCCGCATCGGACCGAGTTCTTCCTCGATACTGACCCGGAGTTCGTCACTGTCTACATCCAGGCGCGAGGCAACCTGTCGCCGGCGGCGATGGACGCCATCGTGCGCCAGGTCGAAGGCCGGGTGCAGCAGATTCGCGGCGTCGAAAACATCTTCGCCCGGGTCGGCCGCTCCGGCGGCGGCCTGTTCGGCGGCCCGCCCGCCGATACAATCGGATCGCTGCGCATGGACTTCCTCGACTACGAGGAGCGCGTCGCCATGGGCGGCCTGCGCGGCGCCGACATCGAAAAGGCGATCCGCGCCCGTGTCCAGGACCTACCCGGCATCGGTATCGAAGTGCGGCCGCCCCAGGGCGGACCTTCGGGCGGCAAGGACGTGCAGATCGAACTCTTGTCCTCCGACGTTCCGGCCCTGACCCAGTCGGCGGACAAGGTCATGGCGCTGATCCGCGGCTCGGGCGACATGCACGAGATCGAAGACAGCCGCACCTCGCCCGGCATGGAGTGGAACCTGGCGATCGACCGCGAGGCCGCCGGCCGCTACGGCGTCAGCGTGCTGACCGTCGGCCAGACCATCCAGTTCGCCACCAACGGCGTGCTGGCCGGTCGCTTCCGCCCCGATGACGCCGAAGACGAGCTGGACATCCGCGTCCGCTTCCCCGCCGACGAGCGCAACATCTCGACCTTCGACCGGCTGAAAATCACCACCGCCAACGGCTCGGTCCCGGCGTCCTACTTCGTCCAGCGCGTGGCCGCGCCGCAGGTCGTCTCGATCAACCGCCGCGATGGTCAGCGCGTGGTCGTCATCCAGGCCAACGCCAGGGAAGGCGTCGCCGCCAACCAGCTGATCGCACGGCTGAAGCCCAAGCTCGAGAAGCTGGGCATCTCCAACACCGTCGCCTGGAAGTTCCGCGGCGGCGACGAGGAAGCGGCCGAAGCCGGCGTGTTCTTCGCCGTGGCCATGCTGGTGTCGCTGTTCATGATGGGCGTGATCCTGCTTTGGCAGTTCAACAGCTTCTGGGGGATGTTCTGCACCCTGTTCGCGGTCGTGCTGTCGACCATCGGGGTCTTGCTGGGCATCCAGATCAATCTACTGGGCACCTTCGACTACATATCGATCATCATGTGCGGCACAGGGGTGGTGGCCCTGTTCGGGGTCATCGTCGGCCACAACATCGTGCTGATCGACACCTACTATCAGCTCAAGCGCGGCGGCGAGCCGGCGGACCGGGCAGCGCTCCGGGCGGCGGCCATGCGCTTCCGGCCGGTGCTGCTGACGACGCTGACCGCCGTGGTCGGGCTGTTGCCGCTGATGTTCCAGCTGGAACCCAACTTCCGCACCGGCGCGATCGAGTACAAGCCGCCAGGTTCGGAGTGGTGGGTGCAGATGGCCGGCGCCATCGTCTGGGGCCTCAGCTTCGCGACCTTCCTGACGCTGTTGCTGACGCCGGTGATGCTGGCAATGCCGCGGGTGGTGCTCGACCGCTTCAAGCGCAGGCGCGAAGAGAAGAGCAAGGCGCGTCGGCCCGGCCCGTTCAACTGGGGCGGCAAGCCTGCGGAGCCGACCGATCCCTCCCCGGAGCCGGCGGAGTAGCCTCTAGGCCTTCCCGCGCGTCTGACGCCGCCACAGGCTGGCGTACTCGCCGCCCTGGTCGATCAGTTCAGCGTGCGTCCCACGCTCGACCACCCGGCCTGCCTTGAGCACCAGGATCTGGTCCGCGTCGACGATGGTCGAGAGGCGATGGGCGACCACCAGGGTCGTGCGCCCCGCCATGGCCGCGCGCAGGGTCTTCTGGATGGCGGACTCGGTACGGCTGTCCAGCGCGCTGGTCGCTTCGTCCAAGATCAACAGCCGCGGGTCGGCCAGCAGCGCGCGGGCGATGCCCACCCGCTGGCGCTCGCCACCGGACAGTTTCAGCCCCCGCTCGCCGACCCGGGTCTCCAGCCCGTCCGGCAGGCCGCGGGCGAACTCGGCCAGTTCGGCCTGTTCGAGCGCGCCCCAGACTTCCTCCTCCGTCGCGCCCGGTTTTCCAAAAGCGACATTGGCCTGCAGGGTGTCGTTGAAGAGGGCCACGTCCTGGGGAACGAGCGCGATCGCCGAACGCAGCGACGCCTGGCGCACGCGCTTCAAGTCCGCGCCGTCCATCCGCACCCGCCCGCGCTGGGGGTCAATCAGGCGAAGCGCCAGCCGCACCAGGGTGGTCTTGCCGGCGCCCGAGGGGCCGACGACCGCTGTGGTCGTGCCTGGCGCCGCGCGGAAGCTCAGCTCGTCCAGCCCGCCGCCGGCGCGCTGGTCATGCTGGAAGCCGACCCGTTCGAACCTGAGGTCAGCGCCACGCTTCGATCCCGCCGGCAGGTCTGTGGCATCTGGCGCGTCGGCGACGTCAGGCAATTCGCGTCCCAGCGCGTTGATGGCCTCCATGTCGATGAAGGCCTGGCGAACCTCGCGGTAAGCGAAACCCAGCATGTTAAGCGGCGCATAGAGCCCGATCAGCACCAGCACGACCGCTGTCACGTCGCCCGGCCCCATGCGCCCGGCGGTGACCTCCATGCCAGCCAGCACGGCCATGACGCCCAGGCCTACGCTCATCACCGCGCCCTGCACGATGTTCAGCAGAGCCAGCGATCCCGTCGCCTTGGCCGACGCTGTTGTGTAGTCCTCCAGCGCCCGATCATAGTCGGCGGCGGCCCGCGCCTCGGCGCCGAAGGACTTTACCGTTTCATAGTTAAGCAGCGCGTCGACCGCCCGGCCGGCGGCCTCGGAATCGGCCTCGTTCAGTTCCCGCCGGTGGCGTATCCGCCAGTCGGAGATGGCGAAGGTCAGGACCCCGTAGAGGCCGACCGTGACAACCGCTGCGGCAGCGAAGGTCCAGTCATAGACGCCCCACAGAACACCGGCCGCCAACACCAGCTCCAGCGCGCTGGGGGCCAGGGTGAAGACCAGCATGCGGATCAGGAAGTCCACGGCGCGTGCGCCCCGGTCGATGGTCCGCGACAGGGCCCCGGTGCGCTTGGTCTGGTGGTAGTCCAGCGACAGCAGCAGCGCGTGAGCGAAGGCCTCGGCGGCGGCGCGGCGCTGGGCGGCCAGGGACACGCTCTGGAAGATGGCGTCGCGGGCCTGGGGGGCGGCGGCGGCGATGAAGCGGATGAAGGCCCAGCCGGCGGCCAGGGCCGCAAAGCTCCAGGCGATGGTCTCGCCGGCGCCCTGGCCCGTGGTCAGGGCATTGACCGCCTTGCCCAGCAAAAGGGGGGCGAGTACGCCGAGCCCCTTGCCGACAACGGTCAGCAGCAAGGCGACGCTGATGCGCCAGCGCAGGCCCGGCGCGCGCGATCGCAGCACAAGTCCGGTCAGGTCGGTCAGCGCGCGCCAGGCGCCAGGCGCCGGGCCTTCGATCATCGCCGGGGTGTCCCGGCGCGAACCGCGGAAGTGCCCGCCCCTCACGAAGCGGCATCGCTGGTAAAGATGTAGGTGCTCTGAAGCCCTCCCCCGGGCGCCGACCAATCGACGCGCAAGGCATCGCCTCGGCGCACGACGCCGAACCGGCCGCCCGCCGGAGCAACCGGGGGTGAGAAGTCTACGGTGCGCTCCTGGGTCTGGCCGCCCACCGCGATCCTGAGCCGGTGCGGGCCGGGCGCAGGCGAGCTGAAGTGCAAGCTGTAGCGGCCGTCGCTACCGGTCTGGACCGAACCGGCCGCGACCCCATCGACAAACAGGCGGACTTCGCCCGCCACCGGCGAGCGGCCCGAGATTCCGGCCGCGCCCGCGGCATCGAAGTCGACCACCGCGATCAACGCTACGTTCGAGGCGATCGCGCGCGAGGTGGTTCCTGCGCGCAGCAGCACCGCGTGGTCGAAATCGCCCGCGGGCGCGAACAACCAACCTTCGGCCGGAGTCGAGCGGCCGCCGTCCTCACCCGTGACCGCTGCCATCAACGAACCGCCGCCCGAAGGCAACTCAAGCTCGAATCTGCCCTTGGAATCAGCTGTCGCGCCATAGGCCTCGCCCGACGGCAGCGTGGCGCGAATCCGGCCTGACGGCCTGGCCCGGCCCTTGACCAGCGGTGCTCCATCGGCAGCGGCGACCACCGCCAGAATGACCGGGCCCGGCAGATAGCCCGCCTGCTCGGCCTCGCTCAGGGGAGTGGCGGCGCCGGGGTCGGTGCGCTGGCCACAGGCGGCGAGGACGGCGGCGCAGCCCAGGGCCGCCAGCTGTGCCGCCAAATTACCCGCCGTTCGCGTCATGCCTTGCCTTCCCGAGCCTGAAATCAGACTCTAGGTAGATCGTTTCGCACGGGCGCGCACGCTAGCGCCTCCCCGTCCTGGAGTTTCAGCCTATGCCCAGCGCTTTCCGGCGTCCCGATTCCGTGTGCGTCTACTGTGGATCTTCCAACCTGGTCGACCCGCGCCACCTCGCGGACGCCGAATCGTTCGGCAAGGACCTGGCGGCGAACGGCATGCGGCTGGTCTACGGCGGCGGCGGCGTCGGCCTGATGGGCGCCGTGGCGCGCGCGGCCCACGACGCCGGTGGGCGGGTGCTGGGGATCATGCCCGAGTTCCTGCGCTCGCGCGAAATCCTCTACGATGAGGTCGAGACGATCATCGTGCCCAACATGCACGAGCGGAAGATGATCATGTTCCAGGAGTCCGACGCCTTCGTGGTGCTGCCCGGCGGGATCGGGACGCTCGAGGAGATCGTCGAGCTACTGTCCTGGCGGCGCCTGGATCTGCACGCCAAGCCGGTGGTCTTCGCCAATATCGACGGTTTCTGGGACCCGCTGTTCGAGCTGTTCGAGCACACGATCGAGGCCAAGTTCACGCCCGCCAACTTCCGCGAGGCCTGGGTGTCGGTGGATTCGATCGAGAAGGTCATGCCGGCCCTGACAGAACCTGCCGCCGCCTGATCTGGCGCTGCATGACAGAAGCGGTCGAGCTTCGTGCAAGATCTTCGCGAGCCATTTCCGCCTCTTGCCTTCCGTATCAGCCCGTCTCGTCCACCTTTGCAGGCGTGGACCAGGGTCAGGATCAGGGGCGGTATCAACGGCGAAACAGGGGCGGAACAGCGGCGTTCGCCCCCTGCTGGACGGGCCACGACCCCTGTTCCCGACCTGCCAAGGTCACCCGCGCGCGGACGGACGTGACGCGAGATTGCCGCGAGTGGGAACTCAAGTGCGTTTTTAATAAGGATGCACCTTGACAGTCCTTTATAAAAACGCACTAATCCCGCCGCGCCCTCCCCGGCGCACCTAACCCGGAGACAAAGATCATGCGTACGCTTGCCCTCACGCTCGCGATTTCCCTGTTCGCGGCCGGCGGCTCCATCGCCCAAGGCCCCATCAACACCAGCCTGACCCTCGCCAGTCCGGCCGGCGCCCCCAACAAGGTGATCATCGACGGCGCCGTCTGGAAATGCGCCAACGTCGTCTGCATCGCCTCGGGCGGTAACTCGCAGTCCGCCGAGCGCGCGTGCCGTCGCGTCGTGTCCCGGCTGGGCGCGGTCAGCGCCTTCAGCTGGCAGGGCGAAACTCTGACGGATGAAGCCGTGGCCGCCTGCAACGCCGCCGCTTAGGGATGATCTGCCCCATCGGGGCCCCTACCCAGCCCCGAACAAACTGCCCCGCCGGCGCAAGCCGGTGGGGTTTTTTGTCGGGCGCTACGCCGCTTCGCCGCGCAGGCGCTTCTCGATGCGCTCGCGGCCGATGACCGGCAGCAGGTCCGACATCTCCGGCCCGTGCTCCAGCCCGATGACGGCCAGACGCAGGGGGCGGAAGAGGTTGCGCCCGGTGGCGCCAGTTTCGGCCTTCACCGCCTCGGCCCAGGCCGCCCAGGCGTTCTCGTCGATCAAGGCCGGCAGCAGGCCGGCCGCCGTGGCGATGAACTCGGCGTTCTCGATCACCGGATGGACAGGGCCACGCACCACGGCGGCCCAGCCAGCGGCGTCCTCGAATTTCTTGAGGTTCGGACGCACAGCGCTCCAGAACGCTTCGCCCGCGTCAGCGCCTAACGCTTCGAGGCGCGGCCTGGCGGTCTCGTAGGGCATGGCGTGCAGGGCTGCCGCGTTCAGGCGGTCGAGGTCTTCAGCGTGGAAGCGCGCCGGCGCCCGGCCCATCTTCTCGAAGGCGAAGCTCTCGGCCAGCGCGAGGATCGACGGCATCGGCTCGACCGCGTCAGAGGTGCCGATGCGGCCGAGATAGCTGGTGATTGCGAGCGGCTCGTAGCCCGCGTCGCGCAGATTGCCGATGGCCAGCACGCCCTCAAGGTCGCGCTTGGACAGGCCGCCGCCCTTGGCGTCGACCAACAGCGGCATATGGGCGAAGGTCGGCTCGGCCGCACCCAGGGCCTCGAAGATCTCGATCTGGGCGCCGGTGTTGGTGACGTGATCCTCGCCACGGATGACGTGGGTGATCTTCATGTCCACGTCGTCGACGACCGACGGCAGGGTGTAGAGAAACAGCCCGTCGCCGCGGATCAGCACCGGGTCGGACAGGGACGCGGTGTCGACCACGCACTCGCCGCGCACCAGGTCGTTCCAGGTCACCCGCTTGCCATCCAGCCTGAAGCGCCAGTGCGGCTTGCGGCCCTCGGCCTCGTAGGCGGCGATTTCATCGGGCGTCAGGCTCAGCGCCGCGCGGTCATAGACCGGCGGCAGGCCGCGCGAGAGCTGCACCTTGCGGCGCAGGTTCAGTTCGTCCTGGGTTTCATAGGCCGGGTACAAACGCCCGTCGGCCTTCAGTTTTTCGGCCGCAGCCTCATAGAGGGCGAAGCGTTTGGACTGGCTGTCGGTCTCGTCCCAGCCCATGCCCAGCCAGGACAGGTCGTCCTTGATGCCGTCTTCGAAGGCCTGGCTGGAGCGCTCCAGATCAGTGTCGTCGATGCGCAGCACGAAGATCCCGCCCTGCCCCTTGGCGAACAGCCAGTTGGCCAGCGCGGTGCGGACATTGCCGACATGCAGCCGCCCGGTAGGGGACGGCGCGAAACGGACCTTGACGGACATCGGAACCCAGACCTCTTGGAGAGGTCGCGTAGGTCGGTCAGCGCGGGGTTGTTGTCAACCGCCCACCCCTCTTCCTGACCACGGCGCCAGCCCCTCTCCAGAGGAGAAGGATGTCCCGGCATGCCGGAGCGAAGTGCAGGCCGACGCTGGAGGGTGAGGCGGAACCAGAACGCTGGCCGAAGGGATGGTTCCCCGTCAACCTCCCGCGCAAGAACCTTCGCAGAAGTGCTGCTCCGGTGCGCGGGCCCCTCCTTCTCCATCCGGAGAAAAGTCAGTCGTCCCGATGCACCCGCTCGCGGCGCTCGTGGCGTTCCTGGGCTTCCAGCGACATGGTCGCGGTCGGCCGGGCTTCCAGTCGGGCCAGCGTGATGGGCTCGCCGGTCTCCTCGCAGTAGCCGTAGGATCCGTCCTCGATGCGCCGCAGCGCCTCGTCGATCTTGGAGATCAGCTTGCGCTGCCGGTCGCGGGTGCGCAGTTCAAGTGCGCGATCCGCTTCCGAAGACGCGCGATCCACCAGGTCGGGGTGGTTCTCGGTCTCGGCCTGCAGGTTGCCGATGGTCTCCCGAGATTCCCGAAGGATCTCGTCTTTCCAGATCATCAGCTTGTTTTGGAAATACTCGAGCTGACGCTCGTTCATGAAGGGTTCGTCGTCTGACGGACGATACTCTTCACCCCTGGCTACTGACGCTAACGCGTTCATGGACGCCTCACGCTAAGACTGCGCCCCCCTATAGGGCAGCGGGTGTATAGCCACGGAACCGTGGTCATTCAACGGCGCTTTTCGGTCGCAACATGGCAAAGCTTCCTTAGGCCGCAAGGCGTGACATTTCGGCCTTGGCCATCTCGACGGCGGCGCGGGTCTCAATTTCGTTCAGGACCTCGTCCAGCCCCTCTTCGCCCGTGGCGATACGATCTTCGCGCACGGCGCGAGCCAGGCGGTCCAGGTCGGCGCTGACGCCCGATCCGTCCAGCAGGGCCAGCTTGATCTTCTCCAGCATGTCGAGGATGCGGCCGCCCCGGCCCACGGCGCGCCGGCGGCGCTCCATCGGGCCATCGGCTTCCTGCAGGGCCAGCAGGGCGTCCAGCGAACCGAGTGCGCCGACGCCGGCAACGCGGGCGGCCTGGCCCGAGGCATCGGCATGGCCAGCGGCGTCTGTCTTGACCTGGAATCCGTGGGCGGTGGAAGGCCGGGGCCCGGCAGCGGCGCCGCTGGTGGGCGCTCCGCGCGTACCGTTCACCTTCATGGACGCTGACCCCGTTAATCCTGATCGCAGTTTTCCGCCTGCGCGGTCACCGAAACCTTAACGGCGCGGCAGTTTCTGCCGGGATGCTCTGAGCGTCCTGTCGTACCCCCATTAACTCGCTGTTTTAATGAGTCTTTCCGGCGCGCCCCGATGGCATGAAGTTCGCACGGAACGGGCGTGATTATGCTTAACGCAAGGCCCGCCATGTTCCGCTTCGTCGCGCCGCTCCTTCTCACAATCGCCCTGCTCGCCGCCGCCGAGCCCGCGCTGGCGGCGTCCCGCATCAAGGACATCGTCGATGTCGAGGGCGTGCGCCGCAACCAACTGGTCGGCTACGGCATCGTCGTGGGCCTGAACGGCACGGGCGATTCCCTGCGCAACTCGCCCTTCACCCGCCAGAGCCTGGAAGCGATGCTGGAGCGGCTGGGGGTCAACACCCGCGACGCCGTGCTGAACACCAAGAACGTGGCCGCCGTCATGGTCACCGCCGAACTGCCCGCCTTCGCCGCCTCCGGATCGCGCGTCGACGTGACGGTCTCGGCGCTGGGCGACGCCAAGAGCCTGCTGGGCGGCACGTTGCTGGTCACCCCGCTGATGGGCGCCGACGGCCAGACCTATGTCGTCGGCCAGGGCACGGTTCAGACCGGCTCGGTCTCGGCGTCGGGGGCCTCGGGCAGTTCGGTGACGCGTGGCGTTCCCACCGCCGGCCGAATCTCTTCCGGCGGCATCGTCGAGCGCGAGATCGCCTTCCAGCTGGGCCAGATGCCTCAGGTTCGCCTGACCCTGCGCAACCCCGACTTCACCACCTCGCGCCGAATCGCCGACGTCATCAACGCCAGCCGCCCGGGCACCGCCTACAGCGAGAACCCCACCACCGTGGTCGTGCGCGCGCCTCCCGGCGCCGATCTGGTCAGCTTCATCACCTCGATCGAGAGCTTGGCCGTCGACGTCGACGCCCCGGCCAAGGTGGTGATCGACGAGGTCAACGGCGTCATCGTCATGGGCGAGGCAGTCCGCGTCTCTACCGTTGCCATCGCCCAGGGCAACCTGACCATCTCGGTGCAGGAGACCCCCACGGTCAGCCAGCCGGCGCCGTTCTCACGCGGCGAGACGGTGACGGTGCCGCAATCGGACGTCTCGGTCGACGAGGAGCGCGGCCGCCAGCTGATCATGCTGCGCTCGGGCGTGCAGCTGTCGACCCTGGTGAATGGATTGAACGCGCTGGGGGTCAGCCCACGGGACATGATCTCCATCCTGCAGGCCATCAAGGCGGCGGGCGCGCTGCAGGCCGAAATCGAGGTGATGTGATGAGCGCCGCTTCCGCCGCTGTCGCGGTCCCGATCGACACCCTCAACCCGGTTCGCGCCCCAGGCGCCGTGAC
>JANNVY010000297.1:0-5913 GCA_031408375.1 Pseudomonadota bacterium
CCGAAGGCGTCTGGGCGTTCGGCAACAACGCCGTGACCGTGATCGCCACCGGCGACGTCATCACCGAGGGCGACTATTCGGCCGGCCTCTACGCCGGCAGTTACGGCGCCGGCCTGGTGACCGTGGACGCCGCCGCCGTCACCACCTCCGGCAACAATTCCGACGCCATCTTCGCCAACAGCAACAACGGCGCGGTTGAGATCACGTTTGACAGCCTCGTGACGACCGGGTCCGGTTCCGATGGCGTCGCGGCCCTGGCCGAAACCGGCGTCTCCGTCATCGGCGGCGACATTGATGCGGCCGGCTACGGCGTCTCGGCGCAGACCACGAGCGGCGACATCTACATCGACGTCGGCGACGTGGACGCCCGCTATCGCGGCGTCACGGCCACGACCAACGGCGGCTACGTGACCATCAATACCGGCGCCCTCAGCGTCACCAGCTACGGCTCCACCTTCGGCGTCTTCGCCGCGGGCGGCACGGGCGTCGCGGTCACCGTGGCCGGCGACATGTCCGTCTCCACCGGCGAAGGCGGCGCCACCGGCGTCTACGCCCAGACCGATGGCGGCCCGGCATCCATCGTGGTGAACGGCGACACCGTGGTGACGTCGGCCGGCGCTGCGATCGGCGTCGACGCCGACGGCTTCGACGGGACCTACGCCGAAATCAACGGCGACCTGACCGTGACCTCGTACGGGTCCACCGCCACCGGTGTGCAGGCAACGACCGACTCGGGCCTGATCGACATCGACGTCACCGGCGACGTCACGGTCTCCGGCTCCATCAACACAATCGGAATCCAGGCCGCGTTCTACAACGGGGAAATCACGCCCCGTACGATCGAGATCGACGTCACGGGTTCGGTCAGCGCCTACTCGGCCATCGGCGTGGCCTACGGCGTCAGGGCCTTCAACGCGGAGACCGCCAGCGTCGATGTCAGCGGCGCGGTGACCGCCGAGGGCCTGGTCGCCACGGGCATGCAGGTCAACACCTTCGGCGACCTGGACATTTCGGCAGGGTCCATCAGCGCCACGGGGACCCTGGACGGGGCCGGGATCTTTGCCACCTCGCAGACCGGGATCGCGACCATCAATGTCGACGGGACGATCCTGGTCAGCGGCGACAACTTGGAGGGGATCGATGTCCGCGCCGACGGGGTCGTGATCACGGTCGGCGGCGATATCACCACCGACGGCGTCGCCAGCGAGGGCATCCTGGCCTTCGCCGTGAACCCAGGGGGCGACATCTACGCCAGCGTCGCCGGGATAACGACCGAGGGAGCGCAGTCGACAGCGATCATGGCGTACGCGAACGACGATGTCACCGTCATCGCCAGCGGGGATATCTCGACCCAGGCCGCCAACTCGGCGGGCATCATCGCGATCAGCAGGCTCGGGCTCATCGTCATTGACGTGCAGGACGTCTCGACCACCGGCGACGGCTCCACCGCGATCTCGGCCCAGAACGGGTCCGGAGTATCCATCGACGCGGGCGACATCACGGCGAGGGGCGCTTATGCGACCGGAATCGGGGTCAGCACCTTCTACGGCGCGGCCGACATCGACGTCGGCGACGTCACCGCCGGCTTCTTCGGCATCTTCGCCTACGCCCTGGACGGCGTGACCATCGAGGCCGGTGATGTGGACGCCGGCGGAATCGGCGTGCGCGCCGTCGCCGGCGACGGCTACGTCACGGTCAGCACCGGCGCCATCGACGCCGACGGCGCGTTCGGCATCCAGGCCAACGGCGCGACCGGCGTTTCGGTCAGCGTCACCGGCGACATCGCCGTCTCCCCCGGCGAGGGCGGCGCCACGGGCGTCTACGCCCAGTCCGACGGAGGCCTGGCCTCGGTCGTCATCGTCGGCGACACGGTGGTGAACGCATCGGGCGACGCGACCGGCGTCTACGGCTTCAGCTATGACGGCGGGGTCTCGGTCGACGTCACCGGCGCCATCTCGGCCACCTCCACCGGCGCCAGCGCCTACGGCGTGGTCGGCTATGCCTACTACGGGGACGTGACGATCGAGGTGTCCGGGGCGATCTCGGCCGATGCCGTGACCGATGCCTTCGGCGTGCTGGTCTCCTTCGGCGAGCCGGAGCCCTACTACTATTACTATGGTCGCCAGACCGTCATCTCCGGCGACGTCACCGCCGCCCTGGGCGATCCCCAGACGGTCGAGGTCACGGTTGGCGGGCCTATCAGCGTCACCGCCGACAACGGCGTCGCCGCCGGCGTCCGGGTCACGGCCGATGACGACATCACCGTCGAGACCGCGGATATCACCGCCACGGCCGACACCGGCTCTGCCTTCGGGCTCGACCTGGATTCCAATTACGGCGACGTCAGCGTCGTCGTGAACGGCGACCTGGCCATCACTGCCCCCGGCGGCTCGTACTTTGCCTTCGGGATGGACGTGATCGCGGGCGGCGCCATCGACATCATGGTGACCGGCGACATCGACGCCCAGGGCGGCTGGGCCGCCTACGGTGTCCTGGCCCAGGGCGGGGGCGACGTCAGCGTCGACATCGACGGTGCGATCACCGTCGACGCCCAGGGCAACGCCACCGGCGTGCGGGCCGAAAGCCAGTACGGCAGCGCCTACGCCTACGTGGTCGACGTCGACGTCTTCGCCTATGGCACGGCGGTCGCGGTCAGCGTCGTCGGCCAGTATGGCGCCACGGCCGTCTCGACCGGCCAGGTCATCAGCAGCGGCGCCGGGGTCAGTGCGCGGTCGAATCTCGGCGCGGCCTCCGCCACGGTCGTCGACGTCACGGCCGGCAGCGACGCCGTCTGGGCGATCACCAACAACGGCGACGCCACGGTGATCGCCACGGGCGAGATCATCTCCGGCGGCGCGGGCCTTTCGGCCTGGGCCGGTTCGGGCGACGCCAATGTCACCAATGACGGGTCGGTGACCACCTCGGGCAACTACGCCTACGGCATTCGCGCCACCTCCTCGACGGGCGACGTAAACGTCGACAGCGACGGCACGGTGGAGACCAACGGCGACGCGGCCTACGGCATCCTGGCCCGTACCGACACCGGCGACATCGCCATCAGTTTCGCCGACGTCAGCACCTTCGGCAGCGCCCTGGTGACCGGCTACAGTGGCGAGTACGGCCAGACCTACTTCGAGTACGGGTCAGCCAGCCACGGCATCGTGGCGAGCAGCCAGTACGGTTCGGTGCTGATCGAGGGCGGCGACGTCTTCACCGACGCCGCCGGCGCCGAGGGCATCATCGCGACCGGATTCGGCTCCGTCTTCATCGACGTCGGCACGGTCCAGACCGAGGGCGGCCCGCTGCTGGTGTCCAGCGGCGAGTACGGTTCGTTCTATGACGACGACACCGGCGCCATCGGCATCGACGCCACGGTGCGAGGCGGCGACCTCACCATCATCGCCGACGCGGTCTACACCGCCGGCGACTATGCGACCGGCATCTTCGCCCAGGCCTCGGCCATCTACACCGGCGAGGGCTACGAGGCTCGGCCGGCCTACAACACCACTTACAGCGGCGACATCCTGATCGACGCTGGCATCGTCCAGACGCTGGGCTACGACGCCTTCGGGATCTACGCCAGCAACGTGGGCGGCGGCATCGCCGTCTCGGTGGAGGGGCTCTACACCTTCGGCGACCACGCCTTTGGCCTGTACGCTTCGGCTACCGACTGGTTCGATCCGCTCACTGAAACCCTGCTCATCGGCGACGTGACCATCGACGCCGAAAAGGTGCGGACCTACGGCGACAGCTCGACCGGGGTCTACGTCCGTAACTCCGGCGGCGACATCGACGTCAACGTCGATAACGTCCTGACCACTGGCGACTATTCGGCGGGGATAGCGGTCGTCGCCAGCTTCGCGGTCAACTACGGCGCCGACGCGGTGTACGCGGGAGACGCCACCGTCATCGCCGGCGACGTCGCGACGCGGGGCGACTCCTCGGTCGGCGTTTCGGTCGCGGCCCAGGGCGGCGACGCCTCGGCCATCGTGGGCGACGTCTACACCGGCGGCGACAACTCGACCGGCATCTCGGTCGGGGCCGGTCTGAACGCCTATGTCGGGTCAAGCAACGTGGTGACCCTCGGCGCCTATTCCGACGGCATCGTGGCCCAGGTCTATTCCGACGGGCTTGCCACCATCGTGGCCGAGAACGTCATGGTCTACGGCTACGGCTCCGACGCCATCCTGGCGGCCGCGGGCGGCGAAACGGGCAGCACCGACATCTCGATCAGCGGCATCGTGTCCTCGGCCACCGGCACGGGCATCCGCTCGACGGCCGCCGGGTACTCGACCATCACCATCGACAACGGTCTGGTCACGGGCGCCTACGCGGCCATCGTGTCCGAGGCCGGCGTCGCCAGCATCATCGAGAACGACGGCGGCTTCATCTACGGCGGCTCCGGCCTGGCCATCCAGGCCAACGGCGGCTTCGCCCAGATCAGCAACGACGGCTTCATTGGCGGCCGCGTCGATCTGACCGAGGGCGCCGACCTGTTCTACAACACCGGCGTCTTCGAGGCCTACGGGACCTCCGCCTTCGGCGGCGGCGCCGACCGGTTCGAGAACGACGGCCTGGTGCGCTTCCGCGGCCTGTCCGGCCCGGCCACGACCACGACCTTCACCGGCCTTGAGACCTTCCTCAACACCAGCGTCGTCACCGGCGTCGACGGCCAGGCGGGCGACGTCCTGTCCATGGTCGGAACGACCTTCAACGGCGGCGTCGGCTCCGAGCTGGCGCTCGACGTCCAGTTCGGCGGTCCCGGCTCAATCGCCGACCGGATCGTCATCGGCCAGGCCACGGGCGTGACCAACATCGTTCCCAATTCGGTGCTGGCCGCGACCCCGGGCGTGCTCAACTTCGCGGGCATACTGGTGGTTGATTCCGCCTTCGCCTCGGAGACCGGCGCCGAGTTCACCATGACCACGGTGGACACCGGCTTCGTCGACTATTCGCTGCGCTTCGATGCGGCGACGGACAACTGGCTGATCGTCGGCCTGCCCGACGCCTCGGCCTTCCGCATCCTGGCCCTGCCGGGCGCCATGCAGGACTTCTGGCAGCGTTCCAGCGTGGCGGTGAACAGCCGCTGGCAGGAAAGCCGTGACGCCGATACCGGCTCGGGCCAGGCCAGCGCCGGCCCCAACGGCATCGGTCGCAGCGAGGGCTGGGAGATGTGGATGCAGGCCCACGGCGGCGACGAGGGCTTCGAGGACTTCGAGACCTTCTCCATCGGCGGCTCGGTCTTTGTCGAGAACCAGTCGCACGACTCCAACTGGCGCGGCTTCCAGTTCGGCGCCGACAACCGGACCGGCGATTTCACCTGGGGCCTGACCGGCGGCTTCGTGCAGCAGGAGACCACCTTCGAGGTCGGCGGCGAGAGCTTCGACATCGAGGGCTGGAACGTCGGCGCCTACGCCTCGTGGATGTCCGGCGGCCTGTTCCTGAACGGCCTGGTCAAGGGCGACTTCAACACCGTCGACGCCAACCTGACCGGGGTCGCGGACTTCGAGACCTTCGACGCCTCCAGCTTCGGGCTGCAGGGTGAGCTGGGCTACCGCCTGGCCGGCGACGCCTGGTTCGTCGAGCCGGTCGCCAGCCTGGCCTGGACCTCGACCCGGATCGACAGCTTCACCGCCGCGGGCGCGACGCTGGACTTCGAGGACGCCGACAGCCTGGTGGGCAAGGCCGGCATGCGCGTGGGCCTGACCGTGGGCTCGGGCGACGTGGTGCTGGTGCCTGCCCTCGGGGTCTTCGCCATCGATGAGTTCGAGGGCGAGAACGCCATGACCTTCACCACTGGAGCCACCAGCTTCGCGATCACTGACACCCCGCCCGGCGCTTACGGCAAGGTGGAGTTCGGGGTCACGGCCCAGACCTTCTACGGCCTGGAAGGCTATGTCCGTGGCGAGGTGA
>JANNVY010000298.1:0-2052 GCA_031408375.1 Pseudomonadota bacterium
GCCCGGCTGGGCGGCGCGCCCGGTCCCGCCCGCCCCCGGCGCGCCGGCGCCCGCGCTGGCGCTGGAGACCGTCAATGTCCCGGTTGTCATGACGCCCTGGGAGGCCCGCGACCACGCAGGCTTTCTCTACAATGAACTGGCGCCGAACCAGCCAGCGGCCGCCGCGGCCTTCGCGGCCACCTCCCGCTTCCTGCACGTCTGGGGCGGCCTGTGGGCGGCCCACGGTGAGGACCGCGCCGGTTGGCCGGCCTACCGCCAGGCGCTCGAACGCCTTCAACGCGAGCTGCGCGCCGGGCGGGCCGACACCCTGGCCCTGCGCAACGGCTCCCTGTTCCTGGACGTGCTGTTCAACCTGGTGATCGATCCAGCCCTGGCCGACCACGAGCGCGCCTACATCGACGGCGAGCGGCGCGACAATCCGGTCGCGCCCCGGCCGGCGAGCAAGCCCCGAGGCTCCGCGGTCCTTCCCTCCGAACCGGACCCGGACTTCGACCGGCCGATCTTCGTGGTCAATCCGCCGCGCTCAGGCTCCAGCGTGCTGTTCGAGACGCTCAGCCAGGCGCCGGACCTGTTCACCATCGGCGGCGAGAGCCATGGCCTGATCGAGGGCATTCCGGCGCTGGGCATGGAGGCGCGAGGCTGGGACTCCAACCGGCTCGACGCGACGGACGCCGACCCGGAGGTCGTGGCCCAGCTTCGCGAGGGTTTCCTCGAGGCGCTACGCGACCGCAACGGCCGCCGCCCGCCCCAGGGCCGCGTGCGCATGCTGGAGAAGACGCCCAAGAACGCCCTGCGCATCCCCTTCCTGGCCAAGGCCTTCCCCGAGGCGCGCTTCGTCTACCTGCACCGCGACCCGCGCGAGGTGCTGGCCTCCATGATGGAGGCCTGGGAGAGCGGCCGCTTCAACACCTACGCCGTCGTGCCAGGCTGGCGGCACAAGCTGAACTGGTCGCTGCTGCTGACCCCCGGCTGGCGAGAGCTCTCAGGCAAACCGCTGAACGAGGTCGTGGCGGGCCAGTGGGCGGCGACCACGCGGATCCTGCTGGATGACCTGGACGCCATCCCCGCCGACCGCCGCTTCATCGCCCGCTACGACGCCTTCGTGGCCAGTCCGGACGCCGAAGTGCGCCGCCTGGCCAGGGCGCTCGATCTGGGCTGGGACCAGGACCTGGGAGAGAGCGTTCCCCTGAGCGGTCACACGGTCTCGCCGCCCGAGGCGGGGAAGTGGAAGAAACGCGAAGCGGAGATCATGGCCGTGCTGCCGGGCCTGCGGGACCTGATCGACCGGGCCGAGAAGGCTGTCGGATAGTCACGCGACCTGCGACGCGTTCGGTCGGTCGGGGGCCGCGCGAACGGCGATGGTAGGCCCGGCTGGACTCGAACCAGCAACCAGACCGTTATGAGCGGCCGGCTCTAACCAATTGAGCTACGGGCCCTCCGCAGCGCTCGCCGGGTATCACGCGCCGCCGTCGCCGCAAAGCCGCCGTCCTTCCGGCGTCCAAGCGTCACCGTTGCGTCATCGCCGGTTCAGCGAAGGCGCCTCACCTTCGCCTCGTATCAGTATAGGCTGACATCGCGGCCCCAGAGCCCGGCCATTTGGAGAGACCTCATGAAGACCCTGTTGCGCGCGGCCCTGCTGGGCTCGGTCGTTACCTTCGCCGGCTTCGGGCTGGCGGCGTCAGGGGCCTCGGCCCAGGACATGCCGGGGATGCCCGCCGGCCACCACATGATGGCTCCGCAGGGGCCGATGCTTAGCCTTTCCGCCTTTGGCGAGGTGAAGGTCGCGCCGGACATGGCGTCCATCACCACCGGCGTGTCCACGGAAGCCCTGACCGCGGCCGAAGCCATGCGCATGAACCGCGAGAAGATGAGCGCGGTGGTCGCCGCCCTGCGCCGCCAGGGCGTCGAGCAGAAGGACATCCAGACCTCGGGCCTGAACCTGTCGCCGCAGTACACCTATCGCGACAACCTGCCGCCGGTCCTGCGCGGCTACCAGGCCTCCAACCAGGTCAGCGTCACCGTCTACCAGCTGGACCGGCTGGGCGCGGTGGT
>JANNVY010000299.1:0-8674 GCA_031408375.1 Pseudomonadota bacterium
GCATGGCCTCGGTGGAGGCTGTGCTGGGCAAGCTGCGCGGCAGCCCTGACGAGGACCTGATCTGGGCCGTGGCCGAGGCCATGA
Source organism: Pseudomonadota bacterium (assembly GCA_031408375.1). GTDB lineage: Bacteria > Pseudomonadota > Alphaproteobacteria > Caulobacterales > Caulobacteraceae > JAEZEZ01. The sequence continues at coordinate 85 of JANNVY010000299.1, forward strand.
GCGTCAACGAGACCACCTTCTTCCGCGACCGGCATCCCTTCGAGCTGTTCCGCGACGAGATCGCGCCCGCCATCGCCGCGCGCCGCCCGGGCGGCAAGGTGAAGGTCTGGTGCGCGGGCGTGGCCACCGGCCAGGAGGCCTATTCCCTGGCCATGCTGGGCGATGGTCTGCAGGGGGTGGACCTTGAGATCCTGGGCGTCGATTTCTCGCAGCGCTGTCTCGAGAAGGCGCAGGCCGGGGTCTACACCCAGTTCGAGGTCCAGCGCGGCTTGCCGATCCGCATGCTGGTCGACCATTTCGACAAGCAGGACGAGATGTGGCGGGTCAACGCCCGGGTCCGTCAGGCAGTGCACTGGCGCAAGCTGAACCTGATGGGCGACTTCCGCGGCCTGGGCCCGTTCGACGTGGTCTTCTGCCGCAATGTCCTGCCCTACTTCGATCCCGACACCCGTCGCGGCGTGTTGGAGAAGATCGCCGCCGTCATGGCTCCGGATGGATTCCTGTTCCTGGGCGCCTCGGAGACGGCGATGGAGACCGACGCCTTCCGGCCCACGCCTGGCCGGCGCGGGCTCTATGCGCGTGACCCCGGGTTCCGCAAGGCGGCTTAGGGCTTCACCACTTCCCCGTCTTCTTTGGTGAAGCTGGCGGGCCTGCGCTCAAGCACATCGAAGATCCGCTCCGACGGCCGGGCCATGACCGCGCCCTTGGGGGTCTGCACGATCGGGCGGTCGACCAGGATCGGATGGGCGACCATGGCGTCGAGGATGGCGTCATCGCTGGCGTCCAGCGCGGTCAGCCGCAGCTCTTCAGCCGGCGTGCCCTTGATCCGCATGATGTCGCGCGGCGCCTTGCCCATGGCGGCCAGCAGGGCCTTCAATTGCGCCTTCGTCCAGCCGTCCTTGACGTATTCGACTACCGTCGGCGCGTAGCCGGCGGCCTTCGCCATCGCCAAGGCGTTGCGAGACGTCCCGCACTTGGGATTGTGGAAGATGGTGACGGGAAATGCGTCGCCCATGTCAGGCCGCTTCCAGCGCCAGTTTCTCAAGCCGGTCGGCCATGCGGTTGATGGCGTCGACGGCCGGGCTGAAGTCGGCGTCGCCGGCCGGGGCCGCGGCGTCGGTCTTCTGCAGCCGCTCCAGCTGGCCGCGGATGTCGGCCAGTTCGTCCGAGACCAGCAGGGCCGCCATCAGGAACAGGCGAAGGTCGCCGACCTGGCCCACGTCGCGGCCGATCTGGCGCACATGGTCGTCGAACTGGCGGGCCAGCTGGCGAACCCGGTCTTCCTGGCCGTCGGCGCAGCCCACGCTGTAGGGCCGGCCATTCACTTCCACCGTCACGGTTGCCATGGTCAGGCCTCCTCAAGCACGGCGCGGATCTCGGCCGCCGCCTTCTCCAGCGCAGCCGAGGCGTTCGCCGCCGCCAGTTCGAGCTCGCGCTCGCGTCCCGGATCGCCCTTGGCGAACAGGTCGTCATCGCCCGGGGCCACGTCCGCCTTGATCTTCAGTTCGCGCACCCGCGTCTCGACCGCGCCCATCGCCTTGTTCAGGCGGGCGATCGCCGCGTCCAGGTCGGCAGCTGAGCCGCTCATCTTGGCCTCCTTGGGTGGTGCGTCACGAATCCGTATAGAACGCGAGCGGGGCGTCAGGTAAAGCGCCCCGCATCCCTCCCCGGATTTTTTCGGCCCACGCATTGACTGGAGTCCCGATGGCCCCCGCCCCCGGACCGACCACCGCTACGCCCCAGCAGATGGCCGATGCCATTCGCGTGCTCGCCATGGACGCCGTCCAGCAGGCGAACTCCGGACACCCCGGCATGCCTATGGGCATGGCCGACGTGGCCACGGTGCTGTTCACGAAGTTCCTCAAGTTCGACGCCGCCAATCCGCAGTGGCCCGACCGCGACCGCTTCGTGCTCTCGGCCGGACACGGCTCGATGTTGCAGTACGCCCTGCTGCATCTGACCGGCTCCAAGACCATGACGGCCGAGCAGCTGCGCAACTTCCGCAAGCTGGGCTCGCTCACCGCCGGCCACCCCGAGTACGGCCACACGCCGGGCGTCGAGACCACCACCGGCCCACTGGGCCAGGGCCTGGGCAACGCCGTGGGCATGGCCATCGCCGAGCGTCACTTGAACGCGCGCTTCGGCGACGAGCTGGTCGACCACCGCACCTGGGTAGTCGCCGGCGACGGCTGCCTGATGGAGGGCGTCAGCCACGAGGCGATCTCGCTGGCCGGCCGTTTCAGGCTGAACCGCCTGTGCGTGCTCTGGGACGACAACCGCATCACCATCGACGGCGCCATCGAACTGTCGGAGACCGGCGACCAGCTGGCCCGCTTCAAGGCCGCCGGCTGGGCGGTGAAGGCGATCGACGGCCACGACCACGGCCAGATCCGCCGCGCCCTGGCCTGGGCGATACGCCAGGACAAGCCCACGCTCATCGCCTGCCGCACCAAGATCGGTCGCGGCGCGGCGACCATGGAAGGCAGCCACAAGACCCACGGCGCGGCGTTGGGGCCCGACGAGGTCGCCGCCACCCGCAAGGCGCTGGGCTGGACCCTGCCGCCGTTCGAAATTCCCGAGGCCGTCGCCAGCGCCTGGAGGAAGGCCGGCCGCCGCGCGGGCCGCTTCCGCCGCCAGTGGGAGTCCAATCTCAAGGGCCACCCGGACAACGACAGCTTCACCCGCGCCATGAAGGGTGACCTGCCGTCCAATGCCTTCGAGCACCTCGACCAGCAGATCGTGGTCCAGACCGCCGCGAAGCCGACAGCGGCGACCCGCGTGTCCTCGGGCGCGGCGCTCGACGCGGTGTTCCCCTGGATCCCCGAGATGGTCGGCGGCTCGGCCGACCTGACCGGCTCGAACAACACCTTCATCAAGGGCACGGCGATCTTCGACACGCCCGACTACGCAGGCCGCTACGTGAACTGGGGCGTGCGCGAGCACGGCATGGCCGCGGCCATGAACGGCATGGCCCTGCACGGCGGGGTCATCCCCTACGCCGGGACCTTCCTGGTGTTCTCGGACTATTCACGTCCCTCGATCCGGCTGGCCGCCCTGATGGGCATCCGGGTGATCCACGTCCTGACCCACGACTCCATCGGCCTAGGCGAGGACGGCCCGACCCACCAGCCGGTCGAGCACCTGGCGGCGCTCCGCGCCATGCCCAATCTCAACGTCTTCCGCCCCGCCGACCAAGTCGAGACGATGGAGTGCTGGAAGCTGGCGCTCGAAGCCAGGGGCACGCCCTCGGCCATGGCCCTGTCACGCCAGAACACCCCGGCCGCTCGCATCGAACCCGCCGAGGAGAACCTGTGCGCCCGCGGCGCCTATGAGCTGCGCGCCGCCGACGGCGAGGCCCGGGTGACAATCTTCGCCACCGGCACCGAGGTCGCCCTGGCCATCGCCGCGCGCGACCAGCTGCAGGACGAGGGCATCCCGACCCGCGTGGTCTCGGTCCCCTGTTTCGAACTGTTCGAAAAGCAGTCCCCGGCCTACCGCAAGGCCGTCATCGGCGACGCCCCGGCGCGCGTCGCGGTGGAAGCCGCCGTCAAGCAGGGCTGGGAACGCTTCCTGGGCGAGACCGGCGAGTTCGTCGGCATGTCGAGCTTCGGCGCCAGCGCGCCGGCTCCCAAGCTCTACGAACACTTCGGCATCACCACCGCCGCGGTCGTGGCGGCGGCCAAGGACCAACTGTGAACATGCACAGTCTCGTCGCCGTCAGCGTCGTCGTCCCCGACTACGACGAAGCCATCGCCTTCTACACCGGCGTCCTCGGCTTCGAACTGACCGCCGATGAGCCGCGCGAGAACGGCAAGCGCTGGGTGACGGTGCGGCCGACGGGCTCGGCCTGCGAGCTGCTCCTGGCCAAGGCCGCCAACGAGCGCCAGACGGCGGCCATCGGCAACCAGACCGGCGGGCGGGTCTTCCTGTTCCTGCACACCGACGACTGGGCCCGCGACCACGCCGCCTGGACGGCCAGCGGCGTGAAGTTCGTCGAGGGCCCCCGCTACGAGCCCTACGGTAACGTTGGCGTCTTCGAAGACCGCTACGGCAACCGCTGGGACCTCATCCAGCCCGGAGCCTGATCATGAAACTCGGCACCCCCCTTTCCCCCTCCGCCACCCGCGTCATGCTCCTGGGCTCCGGCGAGCTCGGCAAGGAGGTGGTGATCGAATTGCAGCGCCTGGGCGTCGAGACCATCGCCGTCGACCGCTACCCGAATGCGCCGGCCATGCAGGTGGCCCATCGCAGCCACGTCGTGGCCATGACCGACCCGGCCGCCCTGCGCGCCGTGATCGAGCTGGAGCGCCCGCACCTGATCGTGCCCGAGATCGAGGCCATCGCCACCGAAGTGCTGGCCGCCGTAGAGGCCGAGGGGCTGGCCACGGTGATCCCGACCGCCCGGGCCACCCAGCTGACCATGAACCGCGAGGGCATCCGCCGGCTGGCCGCGGAAGAGCTCGGCATCCCCACCTCGCCCTACGCCTTTGCCGCCTCCGGCGCCGAACTGGCGGCGGGCGCCGACTCGGTCGGCTACCCCTGTTTCGTCAAGCCGGTGATGAGTTCGTCGGGCAAGGGCCAGTCCTACGTAGAGAGCGCCGCCGATATCGCCGCCGCCTGGGACTACGCCCTGGCCGCCGGCCGGGTCGAGCAGGCCCTGGTCATCGTCGAGGGCCGTATCGATTTCGACTTCGAGATCACCCTGCTGACCGTCCGCTCCAAGGCGGCCGACGGCCAGACCGTCACCGGCTTCTGCGAACCGGTCGGCCACCGCCAGGTGAAGGGCGACTATGTCGAGAGCTGGCAGCCACAGCCGATGAGCCCCGCCGCGCTCGCGACGTCGAAGGACATCGCCGCCAAGGTCACCGGCGCGCTCGGCGGGCTTGGCCTGTTCGGGGTCGAGCTGTTCGTGAAGGGCGACCAGGTCTGGTTCTCGGAAGTCAGCCCCCGGCCCCACGACACCGGCCTGGTGACGCTCTGCACCCAGACGCTTTCGGAATTCGCGCTGCATGCCCGCGCCATCCTCGGCCTGCCCGTGGACACCGCCTTGCGCAATCCAGGGGCTAGCGCGGTGATCTACGGCGGCATGGATGCCCAGGGCATCGCCTTCGAAGGCGTGGGCGAGGCGCTGGCGGTCGAGGGCGCGGATGTGCGCCTGTTCGGCAAGCCCGAGAGCTTCGAGCGCCGGCGCATGGGCGTGGCCCTCGCGCGGGGCGCAAACGTCGATGAGGCCCGTGAGCGCGCACGGGACGCGGCCGGCAAGGTCCGTCCGGTCAGGGGTTAGCGGTCGCCGCCATCGGCTGGGCCATCACCACCCGGATCGCCGCATCCATCGCCGGATCGCGCCCTACGCGCCGGTCGGCTAGGCTCGTGAAGGCCTCCACGTCCGGCGCGACCCCGATGTGTTCCAGCCTGCGGCCGTTCGGCAGGCGCACGTCCTGGACACTCATGTTGAAGCGGCCGCCGTCGGGCAGGCGGCTCTGCATGGAGATCAGCACATTGCCCGACGTCTGCCGGCCCACGACGGTGGCGCGCCCGGCGACTTGCAATGCGCCGGGGACCAGCTCGGCGGCGCTGCGGCTGGCGCCGGACACGAGCACGGCCATAGGACCGGCGAACGGGGTGCAGCCGCCGCTGACCTTCATCTCGTAGGGGGCGGCGTTGCGCGAGCGGCTGATCGCCCAGGTCGACCCTCTAGGCACAAAACAGGCCAGGACGGCGCGCGCTTCGGCCACCAGGCCACCGCGATTGGATCGGACATCAAGGATCAGGCGCGTGCCGGGCGGCGCGCGGTCCAGCTCCTTGTCGATCCAGCCCGCCACGCCCCGGTCAAATTCGTCGAAGGTCAGCACCAGCACGCCCGGCGCGGCCCAGCGCGCCTCATGCAACGGCTTTCCGGCCATCAACCGGGGCGTGATGGTCACGGGTCGCACCGCTCCGGCCTCATCGACGAACTCGAGCGTCACCGGCGTCCCGGCAGTGAGGGGCGTTCCGGCGAACCAGGGCCGACCGTTCAGGCTGCGCAGCTCCCAGCCCAGCTCGATCTCGGCCTGTTCGGCCGGCGAGCCGCGGCGCACGTCAGCGAGGACGTAGCGTTGGCCAACACGGAGCGCGGTGACGCCCATCACCGGGCGCGCCTCGTCTCGACGGCTTTCGAACCGGGCCTGGGTCGGCGTCAGGACGGCGGCGTGGGCGTCGCCCAGCTCGGCCAGCATGGAGACCAGCACGCGGTAGAGTTCAGGGGTCTCGGGCGCGGCGATGGCCGGGTTGCGGTAGCGCGTGCGCACGGCCTCCCAGTCCAGTCCGCCATAGGTCGCGTCGTAGTAGGAGACCCGCACCCGGTTCCACACCGCGTCGAACACCCTGGCGTTCATCTGCGCCTGACGCTCGGACGCCTGGGGCGTGGTGGCGGCGGGGGCCGGCTGAGCCAGCACCGCAGGCGCAGTGGCGGCGATCACCAGGGCCGCAAGGAAGCCGAATACCAGACGCCGCATCACTGAAATTCCCTGATCGCTCGCGACGGTATCGCGGGGCCGCGCCCGTCTCAAGCAGGCGTTGGCTCGCGGCCGGTCGCCCTAGCCGGGCACCATGGCGCTGGCGATCAGCCAGGCGAAGCCCCCGCCCAGGAGCATAAAGCCGATGAACAGCGGGGTGATGGCCCACCAGGCGCGCATCCGGCGCTTGCCGCTGAACTGGATCACGGCGATCAATGAAGCCAGGCCGCCGACGCCGAAGACGCCGAACAGGACGTTGCGACCCTCTTCGGTCAGGGGGGCGGTTTCCTGGGTGGAGGCGTGGAGCAGCCAGGCGGCGCCCATCAGGACGGCCAGCGCCAACAGGTTCAGCCCGACAAGCGAAAGTCGCATCGACAGTCCCCGCATGGCGGAGGCGCCGCGCATCGGCGCCCTTACGGTTTTAAAACTCCCGGCAAAATGGCCAGACTCAACCCTTACTGGCCGAGCGAGGCAAGAAACAACCATCCGAAGCCCACGGTCAACAGCACGACGCCGAAGCTGAGCAACAAGACGCCGCGTGTGGGATCGGCGCCACCCTTCATGCTGAGCTTGGCCATGGCCGCCAGGGTCGCCGCCGAGCCGAGGCCGAACACGCCGATGAAGGCCGCCAGGCTCATGCCCGCGCCACTCATCGAGATGAAGATCAGGAAGGCCGGGACCACCAGCATGGCCAGGGCGATGGCGTTCAGGCCGAACAAGGTGAGACGCATGCGATGCTCTCCACAGGGCCTGGGACCCGGTCAGGGAACCCAGCTTGGCCGTTGGCCCAATATCGGCCCCAGGTGTTAACGCCCGATTATGCCCTTGGCTCCCGCGAGCGCGTCGGTCCGAAGTCAACCACAGGGTCAGTGCGCGCGCCGCTCCCTCGGCGGTGCGGCTCCCGGCGCAAGATCGCGAAACCTCAGTTGAACCCCGCCCGGGGTTGACTTGCGCGCGCGCGGACGCAAAACCCCGGCCCATTCCAACGTTCCATCGCCGCCGCGCCTGCCCGCGCCGCATGGCCTCTGTCGCCCGCCCCTGTCGCCCAAGGAAACGCCGCATGACCCTTCGCGTCGCCATCAACGGTTTTGGCCGTATCGGCCGCCTCGTCCTCCGCTCGATCGTCGAGCACGCGCGCCGCGACATCGAGGTCGTGGCCATCAATGATCTGGGCCCGGTAGACACCAACGCCCACCTGCTGCGCTACGACAGCGTCCACGGTCGCTTCCCCGGCGTCGTCACCACCGGCGAGGACTGGATCGACGTCGGCCTGGGCAAGATCAAGGTCACGGCCATCCGCAACCCGGCCGAACTGCCCCACAAGGACCTGGGCGTCGACATCGCCTTTGAGTGCACCGGCCTGTTCACCTCCAAGGAGAAGGCCTCCGCCCACCTGGAAGCCGGCGCCAAGCGCGTGCTGGTCTCGGCCCCCTGCGACGCCGCCGACCAGACCATCGTCTATGGCGTGAACCACGAGACCCTGTCGGCCGCCGACCTGGTCGTCTCCAACGCCTCGTGCACCACCAACTGCCTGGCCCCCGTCGCCCGCGTCCTGCACGACCTGTTCGGCATCGAGCGCGGCTACATGACCACGATCCACGCCTACACCGGCGACCAGCCGACGCTGGATACGATGCACAAGGATCTCTACCGCGGTCGGGCCGCGGCGCTGTCGATGATCCCGACCTCCACCGGCGCCGCCAAGGCCGTGGGCCTGGTGATGCCCGAGCTGAAGGGCAAGCTGGACGGCTCGTCCATCCGCGTGCCGACCCCGAACGTCTCGGTCGTCGACCTCAAGGTCGTCACCGGCCGCGACACCTCGGTCGCCGAGATCAACGAGGCCCTGACCGTCGCCGCCGCGAAGGGGCCGCTGAAGGGCGTGCTGGCGGTTACCAACGATCCGATCGTCTCGTGCGACATCAACCACATCGCCGCCTCCTCCACCGTCGCCCTGCCCCAGACCCAGGTCATCGAGGGCAAGCTGGCCCGCGTGCTGAGCTGGTACGACAACGAGTGGGGCTTCGCGACGCGCATGAGCGACACCGCGCTCCACATGGCGAAGTTCCTGTAGAGCTCGCAGGATGGCCATCGATGCG
>JANNVY010000300.1:0-1873 GCA_031408375.1 Pseudomonadota bacterium
GAAGACCCGCTTCTTGGTCAGCTTGTAGTAGCCGACCTGGACCATCACCGAGAGCGCCTCGATCACGAACAGGCCGCCGACGATGCCCAGCACCAGCTCGTGCTTGGTGGTCACCGCGATGGCGCCCAGAGCGCCACCCAGGGCCAGCGACCCGGTGTCGCCCATGAAGATCTTGGCCGGCGGCGCATTGTACCAGAGGAAGCCCATGCCCCCGCCGATCAAGGCCGCGCAGATGACCGCCACCTCGCCCGAGCCGGGCACGAAGTGGACCTGGAGGTATTCGGCGAAGACGAAGTTGCCGACCAGATAAGAGATCAGACCAAAGGCGGCGGCGGCCATCATCACCGGCACCACCGCCAGGCCGTCCAGCCCGTCGGTGATGTTCACGGCGTTGGAGAAGCCAGCGATCGTGAAGGCGCCGAAGGCAACGTAGAACCAGCCGATGTTCCACAGCAGGGCCTTGAAGAACGGGAAGGCGATGGACCTGTCGAGGCCGGGCGAGGAGGGCGACTGTGGCGCCAGCAGGATCAGGACCGCCACGGCGATGCCGGCGATCAGGAACTGGAAGAACAGCTTCTGCTTGCCTGACAGGCCCGCCGACGTCTGTTTGGTGACCTTGGCGTAGTCATCGATGAAGCCGAGCAGTCCGTAGCCGATGGTCACTCCCAGCACGACCCAGACATAGACATTGGTCAGGTCAGCCCACAGCAGGGTCGCGACCGTGACGCCCGCCAGGATCATCAGCCCGCCCATGGTCGGCGTGCCGCGCTTGGTCAGCAGGTGGCCCTCCGGGCCGTCCTCTCGGATGGGTTGGCCGCGGCCCTGCTTGGACTGGATCCAGCGGATGAACCGCGACCCCATGGCCAGACAGACGATCCACGAGGTGAATAGCGCCAGGCCGACGCGAACTGTCAGATATTTCAGCAAATTCAATAGAGGGATCTGGTCGGCGTAGTCCGACATGTTCTGATAGAGCAGATAGAACATCAGGCGTGCTCCCCGTAGGCGGCGTCCAGCGCCGCCAGGGCCCGGGCGATCGTCGCCGCCTTCGAGCCATTGGATCCCTTGACCATGACGAGGTCATTCGGCCGCACCGAACGCGCCACTTGCGGCGCGACCGCCGCGGCGTCGGCGGCCCAGCCGCCGCGGCGGCACGCCGGCAGGGCGTCCCATAGGTGCTTCATCTGCTCGCCGGCCAGGAAGACCAGATCGACGTCCGCCGCCTTGATCGACTCGGCCAGGGCCTCGTGGTGCTCGGCCGACTGCGGGCCAAGCTCCAGCATGTCCGTTAGGGCCACGATCCGCCGCCCGCCCGGGGGCGGTCGCCGGGCGCCCAGGCTGGCCAGCGTGGCCTTCATCGACAGCGGATTGGCATTGTAGCTCTCGTCCACCAGGGTGAAGGCGCCGCCGTCCAGCGCCACCAGCAGCTCACGGCCACGTCCGGCCAGAGGCGCGAACTCCGACAGCGCCGCGAGCCCGATCTCCACGGGTACGTCGAGGGCATCCAGCATCAGCAGCACGGCCAGGGAATTGGAGCCCCAGTGGAAGCCCGATTGGGCCAGGGTAAAGACGTAGTCGCGGCCCCAGATGCGGGCGGTGACGCGCGCGCCGCCACCCTCGGGCTGGAAATCCAGCAGGCGCGCGTCACAAGTCTCATCCGAGCCGAAGCTCATTACCCGCGCACCCTGGCGCAGAGCCGCCTGCTTGAGCATGTCGAACCACTGCAGGTCGCCGTTGATCACGGCCACGCCGCCTGGACCGAGGCCCTGGAATATCTGCGACTTCTCGACCGCCACCCCGGCCTCGCCGTCCGCGAAAGCCTCGATGTGGACCGGGCCGACGTTGGTGATGCAGGCGGCGTGCGGCTGAACCA
>JANNVY010000301.1:0-4812 GCA_031408375.1 Pseudomonadota bacterium
CGTCCTGCAGATAGAAGACGTCCAGCGCCTGGCCCGCCGTGGAGGTGAACACCCGCGCGCCCACCACATCCGCGCCCATACCCGCCAGCGCCAGGGCGAGGTCGGCGAACAGGCCCGGCCGGTCGGGGGCGGCGACCGTGACCTCGGCGGCGCTGTGATCGGCGCGGAACCGGGCGTCGGCCGCTACGCCCCTGGCCGACAGCGCGGCGTGACGGCGGTGGTCCTCGGCGGAGAAGGTGGTGAAGTAGGCGTCTTCCATGGTCTCCGACCAGGCTCGCGCGTCGGGCACTACGGCCAGCAGCGCCTCGCGCGCGGCGGCGGCGTGGTCGGCCTGGTGCTGGCGGTAGGTGGCGGCGGCGTCCGAACTGCGGCCGCCGCGGAACACCGCTTCGGTGGCGGCGTAGAGCTCGCGCATCAGCTGGCCCTTCCAGCCGTTCCACACGCCCGGCCCCACCGCCCGGATGTCGGCGACGGTCAGCACCAGCAGCAGGCGCAACCGCTCGGGATTCTCGACGATGCGGGCGAAGGCCGCGACCGTGTCAGGGTCGGAGACGTCGCGTTTCTGGGCGTAGTCCGACAGGATCAGGTGGTTGCGCACCAGCCAGGCCACGAGCTCGATCTGGTGGCGGGGCAGGCCCAGCCGCTCGCAGGCCCGCGCCGCGGCGATGGAGCCGTCGTCCTCCTGTCCGCGCGTGCCGCCCTTGCCGGTGTCGTGCAACAGCATGGCCAGGAACAGGGCCTCGCGATCGACGATGTGCGGCATGATCGAGGTCGACAGCGGGTGGTCTTCCAGGTGTTTGCCGCGCTGGATGTCGTTGATGATGCCGATGGCCTGCAGGGTGTGCTCGTCGACCGTGTAGGCGTGGTACATGTTCAGCTGGGTCTGGCCGACCACGCGCCCGAATTCGGGGAGGAAGCGGCCCAGCAATCCCGTCTCGTTCATAAGGGTCAGCACGCGGTACGGCTGGGAGCCTTCGGCCAGCACGTCGAGGAAGGCCCGCGTCGCCTTCGGGTCGCGCCTCAGCTTCGGCGTCACCAGGGCCAGCCGTCGGGTCACCGCCGTGAAGGTGTCCGGATGCAGGTCCAGCCGGTAGTGGTCGGCGGTGCGGAACAGGCGGATCAGGTTCACCGGGTCCTTGTCGAAGATCGTCGCGTCCTCGACGACCAGCCGCCCGCCCTCCTCGACGAAGCCCTCCACGTCCAGCGACGTGCGCTTCACCTTCTTGGCGAACCAGCCGGCGATGCCTTGGGGCGGCTTGTTGTGGTCGGTCTCCAGCTTGGCGCAGAAGGCGCGCGTCAGGCCGCCGACGTCGCGCGCGGTCAGGAAGTAGCGGCGCATGAAGCGTTCCACCGCCGCCTCGCCCGCCTCTTCCTTGAAGCCCATGCGTCGGGCGACCTCGGTCTGGACGTCGAAGGTCAGCTTCTCTTCGCCGCGGCCGGTCACCAGGTGCAGCCAGATGCGCACCGACCACAGGAAGTCGAAGGCCTGCTCGACCCCGCGCTGTTCCTTCGGCGTCAAAAGGCCCTCCAGGGCGCGCTGCCCCAGCAGGCTTTCCGGCGCCAGCGACCGCGCGATCCAGAACAGGGTGTTGAGGTCGCGAAGGCCGCCCTTCCCCTCCTTCACGTTCGGCTCGACCCGGTAGCGGGAGGCGCCGGATTTTTCGTGCCGGACGTCGCGCTCGGCCAGTTTGGCGGCGATGAACGGCCGCGGGTCGCCCTTGCGGACCTCGTTCTGGAACCTGGCCAGGAAGGTCTCCGCCAGGGTCGGGTCGCCGGCCAGGAACCTCGCCTCCAGCAGCGTTGTGCGGATGGTCATGTCGGCGCGCGCCATCTTCAGCGCCTCGTCAGTCGAGCGCGACGCCCAGCCGACCTTCAGGCCCAGGTCCCAAAGGACGTAGAGGATGAACTCGGTGAGGTTTTCAGCCCGGGCGTTGGACTTCCATGGCCGCAGGAAAAGCAGGTCCAGGTCCGAGAAGGGGGCAAGTACTCCGCGCCCGTATCCGCCCACCGCCAGAACCACCAACCGGTCCGTCTCGGTCGGGTTGGTCGGGGGGTAGATGTCGGTCGCTGCATAATCCCAGAGCGACCGGACCACGACGTCGGCGGCCTGGGCGTAGAGCCTCGCCACCGACACTCCGCCGTCGCCGGTCTCCAGCCGGGCCCTGGCCCGCGCCCGGCCTGCGTCCAGTCCGGTCCGCAATACCGCCACTGCATGCTCGCGGCCTGGCGGGCCGTCACGCAGTTGGGCCAGCAGGGATGTGGCGTCGGGGGTCATGACCACAATGTAGGTCTGTTCTCCTCGCCCGTGAAACGGGGGAGGGCGGTTGTCAGCGCTTGGCGAGGCCCTTGAGGCGATAGAGGGCCTCCAGCGCCTCGCGGGGCGACAGGTCGTCGGGGTCTATGGCGTCCAGCGCCTTGTCGGCGGCGGAGGGTTCGGCGACGGCGACCATGGGCGCGGCTGCGAAGAGCGGGAGCTGGTCGAGGCGGGCGGGAGCAGACTTCTCACTCTCAAGGCGTTCCAGCACTTCACGGGCGCGGGCCACCACGGCGGCGGGCACGCCGGCCAGCTTGGCGACCTGGACGCCATAGGACCGGTCGGCCGCCCCCGGCGCCGCCTCGTGCAGGAACACCAGGTCGCCGTTCCACTCCTTGGCCCGCATGGAGAGGTTGCAGACGTAGTCCAGCCTTTCCTCCAGCCTCGCGAGCTCGTGGTAGTGGGTGGCGAACAGGGTGCGGGCCTGGTTGGCCCCGTGCAGAGCCTCGGCGCAGGCCCAGGCGATGGCCAGGCCGTCGTAAGTAGCGGTGCCGCGTCCGATCTCGTCGAGAACCACCAGGCTGCGCTCGGTCGCCTGCACCAGGATGGCGGCGGTTTCGACCATCTCGGTCATGAAGGTCGAGCGACCGCGCGCCAGGTCATCGCCGGCGCCGACGCGGCTGAACAGTCGGTCGACCACGCCGAGCGTCATGGCCCGCGCCGGCACGAAACTGCCCGCTTGGGCCAGCACGGCCAGGAGCGCGTTCTGGCGCAGGAAGGTCGACTTGCCCGCCATGTTCGGCCCGGTGACGATGGCAAGCCGCGCGGCGCTCTCCCCTGAAGCGTCCAGGGTGCAGTCGTTGGGCGTGAAGGCCTGGCCTTCCTTCTTCACCGCTGCCTCGACAACCGGGTGACGGCCGCCCTCGACCCTGAAGACGGTGGAGCGGTCCAGCACCGGGCGCGCCGCGTTGTTCTCCTCCGCCCACTCGGCCAGCGCCGAAGCCACGTCCAGCACCGCCAGCGCCTCGGCGGCGGCCTGGATGACCGGCGCAAGGGCGGCGGCCCGCTCGCGCAGCAGCTCGAAGGTCTCGATCTCGATGGCCAGGGCGCGCTCGCCCGCCTGGGCGATGCGGGCGTCGAGGTCGGCCAGTTCGACGGTGGTGAAGCGGGTCTGGTTGGCGAGCGTCTGGCGGTGGATGAAGGTCGCGTTCAGCGGCGGCCGCATCAGCGGCTCGGCGTGCCTGGCGGTGGTCTCAAGGAAATAGCCCAGCACCGCATTGTGGCGCACCTTCAGGGGCGCGCCGGACTGGGCCTGCAGGTCGGCCTCCATGCCGGCGACGACGCGGCGGCTGTCGTCGCGAAGCGCGCGCGCCTCGTCCAGCTCGGGCCGGTACCCTGCAGCGATAAAGCCGCCGTCCCGCGCGTTCTGGCCGAGCTCCTCGGCGAGCCCGCGCTCAAGGTCCGCCAGCAAGGCGCCCAGCGCCTCGCCCGGCGTCAGCGCGATCAGCGCCTGGCTGAGCTCGAGCGGCGGTCCGTCCAGCGGTTCCCTCACCGCCGCGAACAGGGCCTTCAGGTCGATTCCGGTGCGCAGCGCAGCGCGCAGGGCGCCGAGGTCGCGCGGACCGCCCCGGCCCAGCGCCAGCCGCGACAGGGCACGCGCCATGTCGCCCGACCCCTTCAGCCGCTCGCGCAGGTCGCGCCGCAGCGCGCGCCGCTCGACCAGCCAGGCCACGCCGTCGAGGCGCCGGTCGATGGCGTCCACGTCCAGCAGCGGCCGCGCCAGCCGCGTAGCCAGCTCGCGCGCGCCGCCCGAGGTTACCGTCCGGTCGACGCAGGCGAGCAGGGAGCCGTCGCGGGCGCCGGACTGGGAGCGCTCGATCTCGAGGCTGGTCCGCGTGGCCGGGTCGATGGCCATGTATTCGCTTTCCGTCCCGCGCCGGGGCGGCTTCAGCGCCGGACGCTTGCCGGGCTGGGTGGTCTCGACATAGGCCGCGATCAACCCCAGCGCCGAGATCTCGGCGGGGCTGAACTCGCCGAACCCGTCCAGCGTATCGACGCCGTAGAGCCGCTTGATCCGCGCCTCGGCGGCCGAGACATCTCCAAGGGCCGCGGCCATCGGCTGCACCGCGCCGCCGGCGGTCTTCAGCGCGGCGGACACCAGGGCGTCGGCGAACAGGCGGTCGGCCGCCAGGGTCTCGGAGGGCCGCAGGGCCGACAGCACCGCCGCCAGATCCTCGCGGTCGCAGACCAGGCTCTCGACATCGCCCGTGGACAGCTCGACCGAAGCCACCGCCGCCTGGCCCTGGCGCACGGCGACCGCCGCCAGCCGGTTGGCGCCGCGCGCGTCCAGCCAGTTTTCCTCCGTCAGGGTGCCTGGCGTCACGACCCGGACGACCTCGCGCTTGACCACCGCCTTGTAGCCGCGCTTGCGGGCCTCGGCGGGGTCCTCGACCTGTTCGCAGACGGCGACCTTGACCCCCTGGCGCACCAGCCGCGCCATATAGGCCTCGGCCGCATGGACCGGCACGCCGGCCATGGGAATGTCGCCGCCGGCGTGC
>JANNVY010000302.1:0-1762 GCA_031408375.1 Pseudomonadota bacterium
CGGCCACCGCGGCGTCGGCCCGGGCGGTCGCGGCGTCGGCGGAGGCCTGGGCTGCGACGGCGGCGGGCGTATCGACAGGCGCAGCGGGGGCGCCGCTCAGCGCCAGGCCCGGCGCCGCGAGGGCGGCGGCGCCGATGAGCACGGCAGCGAGCGCGTGGTGGCTGAAGGGACGGGTCTGGGGCTTCATGGTTGGCTCCTGGAGCAAGCGGCGCACCCGTTCAACAACGGGCGAAGGACGGCGGGCCATGGCGGCGACGCCGGACGGGATGGGCCCCCCGACCCCACGTTCGAGACAGGCGGCGAGGCATTCGGCGAGCGGTTGGCCGCCGCCGGACTGGAGCGCGGCCCAGGCGTCGCAGTCCTCCTCGGCAAGGTCGTCCAAGCGGCGCATGACCAGCAGGCCGTGGGGCGCGAGCGACAGGGCGACGACGGCGCCGAACAGGGTGCGAAGCTGGGGATCACGGCGCTTCAGGTGCCAGACCTCGTGGGCCAGCAGGGCGGAGCGCTGGGCGTCAGTGAGCGCCGCGTGAGTCCAGGTCGGCAGCACCACGGCGTCCGGCGCGATGGCGATGGGGCTGGAGAGCGCGGTGTCTTCAAGCAGGCGCAGGCGCCCAACCCCGGCGCGGCGGCCTAGCGCCTCGGCCAATCCGCGCGTGCTCGCGTCGGCTACGGGCCGTAGCCGACGGCGATAGACGATCAGGCTGAGTTGTTGAGCCCCCATACGCAGAGCGAGCACGGCGGCCAGCGCGACCCAGGCCCAGCCGATGGCCGGAACGGCGCGGGTGAGCAGCAACTCGGACAGCTTCGGCGCCGACGCGGCGGCCGGAGCGGCGACGGGCGTCGTCACCGGGCTCGGAGCGACAGCCGCTTCGACGATGCTGGCGGGTTGGTGCGCCGGTGGAGTCAGGGGCAGGGTCAGGCGGACCGGCGCGCCGTGCAGCACGAACACCTGCATGGCGGCGCTGAGCAGGGGCGCGACCACCACCGCGCGCCAAGCGGTCTGGGCCAGCGCCGGGTTTTTCAGCAGGCCGAGCGCCTGGACGATCCAGACCAGGGCGAACAGGCAAAGGCCGTGCAGCCACGCCGTGGCCGCCCAGAGGAACAGCTCCTGGCCGAGGCCGCTCATGACGCCGGCCCCTGGCGGTCCGCCTTGCGCCGGGCCAGCAGCTCGCGAACTGCGGCCAGGTCATCAGCAGCGATCTCGTCCTCGCGCACCAGGTGGGCGACCAAGGCCTGTGCGTCGCCGCCGAACAGCGAACCCAGCAGGCCCGACACCATCGAGCGGCGCACCTGCGCCTCATCGATGCAGGCGCGATAGATCAGCTGGCGCCCGTCCTTGGAGGCCGCGACCACACCGCGCCTCTCCAGCCGAGTCAGCAGGGTCGAGACGGTCGTGTGGGCGAGGTTGCGCTCGGCCTTTAGCGCCTCGGTCACCTCGGTGGTGGTGCAGGCCCCGCGCGACCACAGCACGCGCATGATGTCGAGCTGCAGCTCGCTGAGAGTGGTGGCTTCGGCCGATGGAGCTCGGGCCATGGCTTTTCCTCTACACTTGTAGAACTACATCTGTAGAGGAACATTCCCACACCGTCAAACGACCGTCGCGTTAAAGCTTGTTCATGTGACAGGCCCCGAAGCGGGCGGGCTTGAAATCCTCGTCCTTCGGCAGGCTCAGAATGAGGATTTCCCGTGAGGCCGTGCGGCGTCACCCGCTGCAGGGATGAGGACGCCGCAACGCCCCCGTCGACCTCAACCTGAGCCTGCC
>JANNVY010000303.1:0-2644 GCA_031408375.1 Pseudomonadota bacterium
CTGAAACGCACGCGCTCGGCCTGGTTGCGAGCCTTGATGACGGCGTCCGCGGCCAGGGCCTGGGCGGTCAGCCGCCGCGCCTCGGCGACCAGCGCCGGATCCGAATCGCTCACGGCGGCTTGCGCCAGGACGGGCTGAATCAGCAGGGCGAGGAAGGCGGCGATGACGGCGATGGCGCGCGAAACGAGACGCATGGGGAGGCTCCAGGACTGAGCCGTTAACCTAGAATTCCATTGTGGCTTCAGGTGGGCGCAAGGCGTCAGAAGTTGGGCGATTCCCGTAGCAGTTTCCGTGCAGATCAGCCCCCGCCGACGAACTGCACGACCTCCAGCCGATCGCCCTCGCTGAGCGGCGTGACCCCATGCAGCGAGCGGGGCACGATGGCCATGTTGAGCTCGACGGCGACCTTTCGAGGGTCGAGGTCCAGTTCGATCACCAGGGCCGCGATATCGCGCGCCTCGACCTCGCGCTCCTGCCCGTTGATGGAAACCCGCATGTTCCACTCCGACTTTGCCGCACGCCCAAACGGTTGCGCTGGCTTGTGACGCCCGGCCCCCGGCTATACAAGGTCCGCGGATTCTAACGGCGGGCGAATGGCCAAACCGATTTACGTTCTGAACGGCCCCAACCTCAATCTTCTGGGGTCGCGAGAGCCGAACATCTACGGCAAGACCACGCTGGACCAGATCCGCGGCCTCTGCGAGGCGCGCGCGGCTGAGTATGGCCACAAGGTCGTGTTCCGCCAGACCAACCACGAGGGTGAGTTGATCGACTGGGTCCAGGAGGCTGGTGAACAGGCGTCCGGGCTGGTGCTCAACGCCGCCGGCTACACCCATACCTCCGTCGCCCTGCTGGACGCGCTCAAGACGCTCAAGGTGCCGATCGTCGAATGCCACCTGTCGAACCCGCACGCCCGTGAGCCGTTCCGTAGACAGTCATTCGTGGCCCTGGCCGCCGCCGGCGCCATCACGGGCTTCGGCCCCATCAGTTACGAACTGGCCGTCGATGCGGCGCTGCGCCTGACCGGCGCGGTCCGCAAGGCCTGACAAGAACACCAAAGGCAAGCTTATGGCCAAACCGCCCGTCCCCACCCCCGCTGACGCTATCGATACGCGCCTGGTCAAGAAACTCGCCGACATCCTCGGCGAAACCGGCCTGTCGGAAATCGAAGTCGAGAGCGGCGATCTGAAGATCCGCGTCTCGCGCCAAACGACCGCCGCGGCTGTGCACTACGCCGCCCCGGCGCCTTCGTCAGCCCCTGCGATCACCGCCGCAGCGGTCGCCACTCCCATCGTGGCCGAGGCCGCCCCGCAGCGTGGCGAGGCCGTGAAGTCGCCCATGGTCGGCACCGTCTACCTCCAGCCCCAGCCGGGCGCGGACCGGTTCTGCAAGCCGGGCGACAAGGTCAAGGAGGGCCAGACCCTGCTGGTCATCGAGGCGATGAAGACCATGAACCCGATCCCCGCGCCGCGCGCCGGGACCATCGTTGAAGTCCTGGTGGGCGACGCCCAGCCGGTCGAGTTCGGCGAGCCGCTCGTCGTCATCGAGTAGGACCTGACATGTTCGACAAGGTCCTGATCGCCAACCGCGGCGAGATCGCGCTCCGTGTCATCCGGGCGTGCAAGGAAATGGGCATCGCCACGGTGGCGGTCCATTCCACCGCCGACGCGTCGTCCATGCATGTTCGCCTGGCCGACGAGAGCGTCTGCATCGGCCCGGCGCCCGCGGCCAAGAGCTACCTCAACATCCCCTCGATCATCGCGGCCTGCGAGATCACCGGGGCCCAGGCCATCCATCCCGGCTATGGATTCCTGAGCGAGAACGCCCGCTTCGCCGAGATCGTCGGCGCCCACGGCCTGACCTTCATCGGCCCCACGCCCGAACACATCCGGGTCATGGGCGACAAGATCAGCGCCAAGCAGGTGGCCAAGGACGCGGGGATCCCCGTGGTGCCCGGCTCCGACGGCGGCGTGGCCACGGTCGAGGATGCCATGGTGGCGGCCAAGGAGATCGGCTTCCCGGTCCTGATCAAGGCGGCCTCGGGCGGCGGCGGTCGTGGCATGAAGGTGGCCAAGGACATGGACAGCCTGGGCGAGGCCGTCATGGCCGCCCAGCAGGAGGCGCTGGCCGCCTTCGGCGACGGCACCGTCTACATGGAGCGCTACCTCCAGAAGCCGCGCCACATCGAGATCCAGGTCATCGCCGACAGCCACGGCAACGTCTGCCACCTGGGCGAACGCGACTGCTCGCTGCAGCGTCGGCACCAGAAGGTGCTCGAAGAGGCCCCCTCTCCGGCGCTCGACGCCGCGGGCCGGGCCAAGATCGGCAAGGTGGTCACCGACGCCATCAAGGCCATCGGCTACCTGGGCGTGGGCACCATCGAGTTCCTGTGGGAGGACGGCGAGTTCTTCTTCATCGAGATGAACACCCGTCTGCAGGTCGAACACCCGGTCACCGAGGCTGTCACCGGAATCGACCTGGTCCGCGAGCAGATCCGCATCGCCGCAGGCCTGCCGCTGTCGTTCACCCAGGATGACATCGTCTTCGAAGGCCACGCCATCGAGTGCCGGATCAACGCCGAAAATCCCAAGACCTTCGCGCCCTCACCCGGTCTGGTCACCGACTATCACGCGCCCGGCGGGCT
>JANNVY010000304.1:0-6190 GCA_031408375.1 Pseudomonadota bacterium
GCGGTTCGTCATCTGCGAAGACGTTGGCCACGAAAAGCACGAAAACCACGAACGCACTTCGGGCAGCTGGTTCGGCGTCCAGCGCCTGTTCCATCATGCGGAGCCCCAAGCTCTGGCGGGCTTTT
Source organism: Pseudomonadota bacterium (assembly GCA_031408375.1). GTDB lineage: Bacteria > Pseudomonadota > Alphaproteobacteria > Caulobacterales > Caulobacteraceae > JAEZEZ01. The sequence goes on from JANNVY010000304.1 coordinate 126, forward strand.
CGTGGCCAATCCTTGCGCTGTCACTGCCGGCTGAAGTGATCCGCCAGCACCAGGGCGACGGTCTGGGTGACTTTCTCGCCGGTGGGAATGTGCAGGAATTCATTCGGCCCGTGGGCATTGGAATGGGGACCGAGCACGCCGGTGATCAGGAACTGCGCCTCGGGGAACAGATCGCCCAGCATGGTCATGAACGGGATGGTGCCGCCCTCGCCCATGTAGACCGCCGGCTTTCCGAACGCGGTCTGGGAGGCGCGCTGGACCGAGTCCGCCAGCCAGGGCGCCAGCGCCGGGGCGTTCCAGCCGCTGCTGGTCTGCTCCGCGTCGAAGCTGACCTCGGCGTTGTAGGGGATGTTGGTGGTCAGCGCGGTCTTCACCGCGTTCTCCGCCGCCGCCGCATCGACACCGGCGGGCAGGCGCAGGGAGAGCTTCAGGGCCGTGAAGGGCCGCAGCACGTTGCCGGCGTTGGCGGTCGCCGTCAGGCCGTCGGCGCCGACCACCGCCAGCTGGGGCCGCCAGGTGCGGTTCAGGACCAGCTCGCCCAGGTCGTCAGCCACGGGTCGGGTCGAACCGGCCCAGGGGAATTTGGAATAGACCTCGTCGCCCAGGATCTCGGCGACCTGCCTGGCCTGCTCGATTCGCTCGGCGGGGATGTCGGCATAGGCTTCCTTGATCAGGATCTTGCCGGTCGCCTCGTCCTCGATGCGCGAGATCAGCTGGCGCGCGATGCGGAAGCTGGACGGCACGACGCCGGAGGCATCCCCGGAGTGGACGCCCTCCTCCAGCACCTGCACCTTCAGAACGCCGCCCATCAGGCCGCGCAGGGAGGTCGTCAGCCACAGCTGGTCGTAGTTGCCGCAACCGCTATCGAGACAGACCACCAGCGACGGCTTGCCGATGCGGGGCTTCAGGTGCTCGACATAGGCCGGCAGGTCGTAGGAGCCGCTCTCTTCGCAGGCCTCGATCAGCACCACGCAGCGCGAATGGGCGATCCCCTGTTCGGCCAGCGCCAGGACCGCGCACAGCGAGCCGTAGATGGCGTAGCCGTCGTCGGCGCCGCCGCGGCCATAGAGCTTGTCGTCCTTGATCACCGGGATCCACGGCCCCAGCCCCTCGTCCCAGCCGCTCATCTCCGGCTGCTTGTCGAGGTGGCCGTAGAGCAGGACCGTATCGTCACCCTGGCCGGGGATCTCGATGTAGATCAGCGGCGTGCGGCCCTCGAGGCGCACCACGTCCAGGGTCGCGCCAGGCAGCTTTTCCAGCTTGTCCCGGGCCCAGCGCTCCATGTGGGCGACGGCCTGGTCCATGTAGCCGTGCTCGGCCCACTGGGCGTCGAAATGCGGGCTCTTGTTGGGGATTTTCACGTATTCGACCAGCTCGGGCACGATCTCGTCGCGCCACATGCCGTGGACGAAGGCTTTGAGCTGATCAGCGTTCATGGGGGCCCCTCGGAGGACTCGCCTTTTAGGGGGCGTCGGCTCGCGGGCCAACTCCTGTCTCGGAATCAACGTTCTTCGAAAGGCATCCTTGCCTGGTCCGCCGCCAATTGCGCCGCGCGCTTGGCCAACACCCGGCCGCGCCCCTGCGAAAGCGCCGTCACCACACCCCGAAACGTCCGCAACTCCTGGTCGGTGAAGCGAGCACGTCCCAGAGCGATGCGCAGGTTGCGCTGCATCGACGGTTTCTTCTCCGGCGGGTGGAAGAAGCCGGCGTCGTCCAGCTCGGCTTCCAGCTGTTCGTAGAGGCCGATCATGGCTTCGCTGGTCACCGGCGGGTCGAGGTTCTGCAGGAAGGCCTGGCGCGGGGCGTCGAGGATGTGTGTGCGCCATTCGTAGGCGCAGACGGCGACCGTCTGGGCCAGGTTCAGCGACCGGAACCGTTCGTCCACCGGCACGGTGACGATCCCGTGGGTAAGCGCGATGTCGGCCGTCTCCAGCCCGGCCCGCTCGGGCCCGAACATGATGGCGGTCGCCAGGCCCTCGCCCGCGGCCTGGTGCAGGTTCGCCACCGCCTGGCGCGGCGTGAAGATCGGCAGCTGGGTCTCACGCGGGCGAGCCGTGGCCGCGTAGATCAGCTGCAGGTCGCAGACCGCCTCGTCCACCGTCGTGCAGATGCGGGCGTTGTCCAGCGGCCAGTCAGCGCCGGAGGCCGACACCCACGCCTTCTCCAGCGGCCAACCGTCGCGGGGTCGCACGATGCGCAGGTCGCTGAGCCCGAAGTTGGCCATCACCCGGGCGACCGACCCAATGTTCTCCGCCATCTGGGGATCCATCAGGATGACGGCGGGCGGCGGCGGCGGGGCTGGGGTCTCGGACATGAGGGCGGATTAGTTTTTTTCGCGGTCCGTGTCGAATGCCGTTGCGCGCGCCCCACGCCTGTATGAAAGGCGCTAGGCCAGAACCGACCACGGAGGAGACCCGAGATGCGCAAGGTGATCGTCGCCGCCTTCGTTAGCCTGGACGGTGTCATGCAGGGGCCCGGCGGGCAGCAAGAAGACACCGACGGCGGGTTCCGCTTCGGCGGGTGGGCAGCCCCCTTCTTCGACGAAGTGGTGGGTGAAAGCGTTGGCGAGGGGATGCAGGAACCCTTCGCCCTGCTCTTGGGTCGCAGGACCTACGACATCTTCGCCGCCCACTGGCCGCACGTGCCCCAGGACCACCCGGACCACGCCCTCGCCGACCTGTTCAACGGCCTGTCCAAACACGTCGCCACCCACCGGCCGGAGAGCCTGGAATGGGCCGGCAGCGAAAGCCTGGGCGAGGACATCGTCGCTCGCGTGCGGGAACTGAAGGCCTCCGAGGGGCCGAGCTTGCTGACCCAGGGCTCGACCGAACTGGTCCACCAGCTGTTCGCCGCCGACCTGGTCGATGAACTCCGCACCCTGACCTTTCCGGTCGTGCTCGGCCCGGGAAAGTCGCTGTTTGACAGCAAATCGGCGCCCCGCGCCTTCAGGCTCGTGAAATCCACGGCTTCGCCCAGCGGCGTCGTCCTGGCGACCTACGCCCGAGCGGGCGAGATCGCGGTCGGTGACTTTTCGCTCGAACAACCCAACGAGCCGCAGCCCGGGCGCGACAAGGTTCTGCGCTAGAGGCAGGCGCCGGGCGGAGAGACGCCCTATATCGAAACCATGTCAGTCGCCTTCACCAAGGAAAACGATCTCGAGGCCACCGCCGCCGACCTGGTGGACCGGCCGATTTCGGAGCACCCAAATCTGGTCAGCCGCTTGGGCCTCGATGCCATCGAGGCGGCCTTGGCAGCCGCGCGCGAGGCCTACGGCGCGGCCCAGGCGGCGGGCGGCGTCGAGGACGGCGACCGCACCGCCATGGCCCGCGCGACGAGGGACCTGCGCTACTGGTCCCAACGCCGCGCCTCGGCGCAACTGACCGAGCCGGAGCCGAATCCGGGCCGGGTCCTGTTCGGCTCGACCGTGGTGATCGACCGAGAGGACGGCCGACGCCAGACCTTCCGGATTGTCGGCGAGGACGAGGCGGACCCGGCGAAGGGCTCGGTATCCTATGTCTCGCCGCTGGCCCGCGCCCTGCTGGGCAAGGCGGTTGGCGATGAGGCCGCGGTCGCCGGCGGCGAGGTCGAAATCGTGGAGGTGAAGTGATGGCGCGCGAAACCATCGAGGTCGAAAACGTCAATCATCCCGGCAAGGTCTATCGCCTGGACGCGGCCAATTACCGGGTCGCGCGCGCGGCCATCCTCGGCTTCCTGCCGTCTTCGGCGCCGGGACTGACCCAGGCGGAGATGTTGGTGGCCATGAAGACAGCCCTGGCCGGGGAACACCCCGAGATGAAGGCCGGCTGGTGGATGAAGGGCGTGCAGCTGGACCTGGAAGCCAAGGGCCTGATGGTTCGCGACGGCGGCAAGCCGCTGCGCTGGCGAAGGACCGGGGTCCCCTAGCCTGGCCCCTCGACCTCGCACTCGAACCGAAGCATGGCGCGCACGCCCTTGGTCCGGCGCTCGTATTCAACCTTCGAGTTGAGGCTGTCGGCCATCGACTTGAGGATCTTGGCGCCCAAGCCGGTGCCCTTTGGCGGTCCGCCGTCCATGCCGACGCCGTCGTCCTCGACCATCAGCATGGCGTACCCCTCGCCGTCGCTCAGCAGTCGAACCCGGATCGGTCCGGGCTTGCCGCGGTAGGCGTACTTTACCGCATTTGTCACCAGTTCGGCGGCGATGACGCCAAGGGAGACGGCCTGGTCGGTGTCGGCCTCGATGGGATCAGCCTGCAGGTCAATCTGGGCGTGGAACCCCGCAGGCAGGGAGTGACGCAGCTCCTCGATCAGACCCTGCAGGTAATCGTCCAGTGACACCTGCCCGACATGGATCGAGGTGTAGAGTCGGCGGTGGACCTGGGCGACCGCCTCGATCCGGGCCTGGGCGGCGCTCAGCGCGTCGCGCGCCGACTTGTCCTTGAGCGACCTGGACTGCAGCGAGATCATCGACGAGACCAGCTGCAGCGAATTGCCGACCCGGTGGTTCACCTCGCGCAGCAAGGCCTCGGCCCGGTCACGCGCCACGGCGATCTCGTCATTGGCCCGCAGCAGGTCCTCGGTGCGCTCCAGCACGGTCTCCTCAAGGCCGCGATTGACCCGGTCCAGCTCGCGCCGCGAGGCGTGGATCTCCGACAGGTAGCGGCTGATAAGGACGACACTGACGCCGGCTGCCAGCAGGATGAGCGAGCCGGCCAGCATGTTCACCCAGACTGTGCGTTTGACCTCCTGGGCCTGGCGCTCAGTGCGGTGTTTCAGCCGCGTGGCCTCGGCGGCGTCGAGCTCGTTCAGAATGGCGCGAATCTTGGCGGTGACGCCGCGGCGGTCGGCCTCCTCGAGGAAGGCGCGCGCCTCATCGGGCTTGCGGGCGATGTAAAGGTCCAGCGCCTGGCGGATTGTGCCAAAGCGTTCGGTGAACATGGACCGCAGCATGCGCACGCGGCGCTGCTGGCCCGGATCGGATTCAGTCTCGCGCTCAAGGTCGTTCAGTAGGGCGGGCGTGCGCTCGACCGCCTGGTCATGGACGCTGAGGTAGGCCACCCGCCCGGTCAGCAGGAAACCGCGCTGGCCGGCTTCGGCTTCAAGGGCGGCAGCCAGCAGCTCGCTGACCTCGCCGCGGACGCCATAGGTGCGATCAACCTGGGCGTTGGTCTCCGACGCCCGCTGGATCATCAGGAAGGTGGTGATGTTGGTCGCCAGCAAGGCGAGGAAGGCCAGGACCAGCAAGCCAAGCACGGCCCGGCCCATAGGGGTGCGAAGCGGTCCAGCGAACTGCGGCGTGGTCATGCTTTTGGTTTAATGGGGGATCGGCATGGCCGGAAGGGGGCCATCGCGTACGGTGCGAGTTTCCCGCCTCTTTGCTCCCGGCCGTCCAGCGTCTATACCCCGCGCCACCCGCGCTCCGGACCGGCCCTGTGAGCCCCCGCGACGCGCCCGCCAACGCGCACTCAGGAACCGCTCCTCAAATGGCCAAGATCAAAGTCGCCAACCCCGTCGTCGACATCGACGGCGACGAAATGACCCGCATCATCTGGAAGCTCATCAAGGACAAGCTGGTCTTCCCGTACCTCGACCTCGAACTCGACTACTACGACCTGTCGATCGAGAACCGCGACGCCACCGAGGACAAGGTCACCGTCGACGCGGCGCACGCGATCCAGAAGCACGGCGTTGGCGTCAAGTGCGCCACCATCACGCCCGACGAAGCCCGGGTCGAAGAGTTCAAGCTCAAGAAGATGTGGAAGTCGCCCAACGGCACCATCCGCAACATCCTGGGCGGCGTCGTCTTCCGCGAGCCGATCATCTGCTCCAACGTGCCCCGCCTGATCCCCGGCTGGACCCAGCCGATCGTGGTCGGCCGCCACGCCTTCGCCGACCAGTACAAGGCCACGGACTTCACCGTTCCGGGCGCCGGCGTCCTGACCATGAAATGGGTCGGCAAGGACGGCCAGGTCATCGAGCATGAAGTGTTCGACTACCCCTCGGCGGGCGTCGCCATGGGCATGTACAACCTCGACGACTCGATCACCGAGTTCGCCCGCGCCAGCTTCGCCTTCGGCCTGCAGCGCA
>JANNVY010000305.1:0-1955 GCA_031408375.1 Pseudomonadota bacterium
AACGCGAGCGCCTGACCGCGGAGCCGGGCGAGCCGCCGGCCTGGGCCAAGGCCGGCCTGCCCGAGTTCGTGACCGAGGACTTCAAGGCGACGTTCGGCGAGACCTGGGCGGCGGAGGCCGAGGCGCTGATGGCGCCGCGCGCGCCGATCGACCTGCGGGTGAATGTGGCCAAGTCTGACGTCGCCGCCGCGCTCGCGAACCTGCAGGCGGCCGAGCTCGCCGCCGAGCCAACGCCGTGGTCGCTGGTCGGCATCCGGCTCAAGGCCGAACCGCCGCCCAACATCGCCAAGCTGGACGCCTATCGCGACGGTCACGTCGAGATCCAGGACGAGGGCAGCCAGCTCTGCGGTTTCCTGGCCGGGGCCAAGCCGGGGATGACCGTGGTCGACTACTGCGCCGGCGGCGGGGGCAAGACCCTGGTGCTGGCCCAGGCCCTGGAAGGCTCCGGCAAGCTGGTCGCCTGCGACGTGGTCCAGAAGCGCCTCGACAACATCCGCCCCCGCCTTGAGCGCGCCGGCGTCGCCGCCGAACTGCGCCTGATCGGTCCCGAAGGGCAGGGGATGGACGACCTCGAGGGCGCGGTCGACCTCGTGCTCGTCGATGCGCCATGCTCGGGCTCGGGCACCTGGCGGCGCCGGCCCGAGGACGCGTGGCGGCTGAAGGCCGACGAGGTCGAGCGCCTGCACAATCTCCAGGTCGCCATCCTCGGTCGCGCGGCGAAGCTGGTGAAACCGGGCGGGCGCCTGGCCTATGTCACCTGCTCGATGCTGAGTCGCGAGAACGAGGCCTCAGCTGACGCCTTCGAAGCCGCCCACGCCGACTTCAGGCCCTTCCCGATCCGCGACGCGCTCCCCGGCGCGCCGCTTTCCGTCGCCGCCGTCGAGCGGCTCTCCGCCCTTGCCTCGGGCCATCGTCTACGGCTCTCCCCGCACACGACCGGGACCGACGGCTTCTTCATCGCGCTTTACGAAAGACCCGCATGACCGCCCCCGATCCGTCCCGCCTGCACGAACGCGTCCTGATCATCGACTTCGGCAGCCAGGTGACCCAGCTCATCGCCCGCCGGGTGCGCGAGGCGGGCGTCTATTGCGAGATCCATCCCTTCGACAAGGCCGAGGCCCTGCTGGAGGACTTCGCGCCCAAGGCCATCATCCTGTCGGGCGGGCCCTCCAGCGTGACCGAGGCAGAGAGCCCGCGCATCGGGACGAAAGTGTTCGAAATGGGCGTGCCGGTGCTGGCGGTCTGCTACGGCGAGCAGCTGATGGCCGACCTGCTGGGCGGCAAGGTCGAGAGCGGCCACCACCGCGAGTTCGGGCGCGCCAACATCGTCGTCGAGAAGTCGAGCCCCCTGGTCGCCGGCATCGGCGAGGGCGGCGCAGGCGAACAGGTGTGGATGAGCCACGGCGACAAGGTCACCGCCATGCCGCCGGGCTTCGAGGTCATCGCCACCTCGCCGGGCTCGCCCTTCGCCGCCATCGCCGACGAGACCCGCCGGTTCTACGGCGTGCAGTTCCACCCGGAGGTCGTGCACACGCTGAAGGGCGCGCAGATCTACCGCAACTTCCTCAAGAACATCGCGGGCCTGTCGGGCGACTGGTCCATGGCCGCCTACAAGGACGAGCAGATTGCGCGCATCCGACAGCAGGTCGGCAAGGGCAAGGTGATCTGCGGCCTGTCAGGCGGGGTGGATTCCTCGGTCGCCGCGGTGCTGATCCACGAGGCCATCGGCGACCAGCTGACCTGCGTCTATGTCGACACCGGCCTGATGCGGAAGGACGAGAGCGACCAGGTCGTTTCGCTGTTCCGCAATCACTACAACATCCCGCTGGTTCACGTGGACGCGGGCGACGATTTCCTGGGACAGCTGGAGGGCGTCTCCGATCCCGAGACCAAGCGCAAGATCATCGGCCGCGTCTTCATCGAGGTGTTCGACCGCGAGGCCGGCAAGATCGAGG
>JANNVY010000306.1:0-1638 GCA_031408375.1 Pseudomonadota bacterium
CTCCGGGTCCTTGCCCAGGTTGCCGATAAGAATGACCTTGTTCACGCTGCCCGCCATCGGACCCGTCCTTCTCTTTGCTGGAAGCTCAATCCGGCCCGGAACCTACACCGCAGGGCCCGGTCGTCGCAAGCAAATGTTCTACTTCTGTTCCGGCGCATCGACCGGTGGCGCACTGTCGCCCGGCCCCGCGACGGCCGCGGGCTGGTTGGCGACGTTCGGCAGGGCCAGCGAGCCGTCCTGTCCGCGGGTGAAGGCGTAGAACCGTCCCGACTTCAGGCCGTCGGCGATGGCCACGCCGCTGCCGTCGATGAACAGGAACTTGCCCTGGTAGGCGCCGATCAGGTCACGGCGCGAGCCGCCCAGGCGCAGGAACTTCATGCGCACCTCTTCAAGCCGCGCGATGCAGGCCTCAAGCGTGGGCTGGTTCTCGGCCACCTTGTTGAACTTGACCTTGCCGTCGCGCAGCGTCGCGACCGAGTAGCAGATGCCCGCGTCGGTCGGGGCCTTGGGCGAGCTGTCGCAGGCGCCCAGCAGCATGACAGCGGCCAGGGCGGTCATGACGGTGATCTGTTTCAGCATGAGGGTCTCCGTTCCACGGTGCGGAAGCGGCGGTTGTCGTTGGACTGTTCGATGCGGCCGGGGACCAGGCGCAGGGTGGTGTCGCCCCAGCGCCCGTAGTTGGCATCGCCCGGACGCACGCATTGGCCCTCGAACAGCAACCGCTTGCAGGTGTCCAGCGAGGTGCCGGGCGACAGCTGGCGCCAGTCGCCGCCGGTGAAGCGCAGGCAGGCCGAGCCGGAGACCTGGGTCGGCGCGATGTCAAAGTCACTCGTCGAGTTGTCCGCGGTGACGGTCGGACGGGTGTCCTCGACGGCGTCGGGATCGTCTCGCGGGTCCTCGATCACCGGCGGGGGCGGCAGAACCGGCGGCGGGGCCAATGAGGCCGTCTGGGCGGCCACCAGGGCGCCGCTCTCGTCCAGCCCCACATCCAGCGACTGGGCCGAGACCCCGTTCTTCTGGGCGCATTCGGCCAGACTGGTTTCGCCCACGAATTGTCCGTTCACATAGCAGCGTAGCTTGCGTGTCGGGTCCAGGGTCGGGGCCTCTGCGACATCGACGCTAAGCGAGCCCTTGTCCGCCGGCGGCCCGGCGGGTGTCTTGTCCTTGCCGGCCACCAGCACGGCGATGACCACGCCGGCGAGCACGGCAAGTCCGGCGCCCAGCGCCAGGACGACATTTCTATTTTGGAAATCCATGGTCCACGCCTAGAGCCTGCCGCCGCCCAGCGCAATAACGCCCTTGGACGCAGGCGCGTCAACAGGCCGTTGGCCCACAGGATTCAGCCGCCGAGGCGGTCGAGGGCGGCCTGGTAGTTGGCGATCTGGTTGGTGAGGTAGGCGGGGGCTTCGCCGGTGATCGTCGCTGTCTTCGGCTGATTGGCCGCCACGAGGTTGCGATAGGCGGTCCGCACCGTGGCGAGCGCCTTGCCCAGGATGTCCAGCGCAGCCTTTCCGCCCTCGCCGGAGTCGATCTTGAGGTTCGTGGGCAAACCCAGGCCATAGAGCCTCTCGGCGGTCGTGTCGGTGGTCGATGGCGTGCTGCGGACGGTGGTGGCGGCGCTGCCCTGGCCGGCCAGGG
>JANNVY010000307.1:0-2236 GCA_031408375.1 Pseudomonadota bacterium
CCAGACCGGCCTTGATCGCCTCGTCCGACACATCCAGCTCGCGCGCCACGGCGATGGCGGCCAGCGCATTGGCGACATTGTGCCAGCCGGCCATGGGCAGGTGCAGGCCGGTAATCCGGATCGGTTCCTCCAGCGCTGCCAGGCCCTGCGGCTGGATCAGCACATCGAAGCGGCAGCCGTCAGGCTTCATCTCGACATTGTCGGCCCGGACCATGGCCTGGGGATTGATCCCATAGGTCACCAGCCGCCGGTTATCGATCGCGGCTACCAGCCGCTGCACCTCGGGATGATCGAGGCAGACGGCGGCGAAACCGTAGAAGGGGATGTTCTCGACAAAGTCCACGAACGCCTTCCGCACCCCGTCAAAGTCGCCGTAGTGGTCCAGATGCTCCGGATCGATATTGGTGACGATGGCCACCGTCGACTTCAGGCGCAGGAAGCTGCCGTCGCTCTCATCGGCTTCGACCACGATCCAGTCGCCGTCGCCGACCTTGGCGTTGGTGCCATAGGCGTTGATGATGCCGCCGTTGACCACCGTCGGGTCCAGCCCGCCGGCGTCGAGAATGGCCGCCACCATCGAGGTCGTCGTGGTCTTGCCGTGGGTGCCGCCGACCGCGATCGAGAACTGGAGGCGCATGAGTTCGGCCAGCATCTCGGCGCGGCGCACCAGCGGGATGCGCTTCTCGCGCGCCGCCATGTACTCGGGATTGTCGGGCTTCACCGCCGTCGAATAGACCACCGCCGAGGCGCCTTCGACGTGGCCGGCGTCGTGGCCGATGAAGATCCGCGCGCCCAGCTTTTCCAGCCGCCTGGTGTTGGCCGAGGCCTTGGCGTCCGAGCCCTGGATGTCATAGCCCAGCTTCAGCATGATCTCGGCGATGCCGCTCATGCCGATGCCGCCCACGCCCACGAAATGGACGGGCCCGATGTCGAACGGGATGGGGCGGAGCTTGGAGCGAGGCGTCATGCAGGCGTCATAGCGAGGGATGCGGCGCTTTGCATCAGGCTTCGCGCCGTTGCCGAACCGGCGCGGGCGCGGCAAGGTCGCCTGATCAGGAGGCGCCGCCTGTGAAACCGTTGTTTGCCGCCGTCGCTTGCGCCGCGCTGCTGGGCGCCGCCCTGCCGGCCCTGGCCCAGCCGGCGCCCGACGAGGACCTGAGGCTGCTGGGCCAGACCGACGAATTCGCCTATTTCTTCTCGGAGTCCTCGCGCACCCCGACGGGCCAGGACATCGACGTCTGGGTGCTGGCGGCGCTGCAGCGCACCACCCACACCGCCGAGGGCGACGACGTGGTCGGGGGCTGGTTCCTCATGCGGGTGACCTGCGCCAACGGCACGATCTACAGCCGGGAGAGCATGCTGATCCGCCGCGACTTCACCACCACCCTGCATTCGATCGAGCCCGATCCGCCCCAGCCGGCGCGGCCCGACAGTCCCTATGGGGTGCTGCGCGACTTCCTGTGCAGCGGGGTGGCCATTGAGCCCGACGTGCGCGCTTCAGACCTGCCCGACGCCCTGCGCCTGACGCGGGGCCTGTTTTCCGCGCCGCGCACGCCCAACCAGACGACCTGAAGTCAGGCCTTCCCGGCGACCTGTTCGACCAGGTCCGCCAACCGTGACGCCGCGTCCGGCTGGCCCACCGAGCGTGCCGCCTTGGCCATCTCGACCAGCCTCGCCGGGTCCGACAGCAGGGCCTGCAGCACATTGGCCAGATCATCGACCGTCAGGTCGTCCTCGGCGATGGAGATGGCTCCGCCGACATCGACCAGCTGCTTGGCGTTCAGGGTCTGGTGGTCATCCATGGCGATCTTCAGCGGCACCAGCACTGATGGCACGCCGGCGACCGCGATCTCGCAGCAGGTCGAGGCGCCGGCCCGGCCGATCACCAGGTGCGCCTCCCCCAGCCTGGACGCCATGTCGCGGAAGAACGGGGCGACCTGGGCGTCGATGACCGCGTCCGCGTACACGGACCTGGCGGTGTCGAGGTTTTCGGGCCGGCTTTGCTGTTCGACCTTGAGCTTGTGGCGGATCTCCTCGGCCAGGCGAGCGAAGGCCTGGGGCACGGTCTCCGACAGCAGGCGCGCCGCCTGGCTGCCTCCGGTGATCAGCACATTGATGCGGTCCGTCGGCGCCTTGAACTTGCGGGCGGCCAGGGCCTGGATATCCGGACGGACCGGGTTGCCGACCACGTGAGCCGACGCCTTCACCTTGGGCGAGGCCTTCTCGAGGATCGGGA
>JANNVY010000308.1:0-2448 GCA_031408375.1 Pseudomonadota bacterium
GGCGGCCAGTACCTCGACGGCACGACTGACGTGACGCGGACGATGGCGGTGGGCACGCCATCCGCCGAGATGATCCGCATGTTCACCCTCGTGCTGAAGGGCCACATTGCGCTGTCGCGCGTGCGCTTCCCCACCGGCACCACCGGCCACGCGCTCGACTGCCTGGCGCGGGCGCCGATATGGGAGGCCGGTCTCGACTACGACCACGGCACCGGCCACGGCGTCGGCTCCTACCTCGGCGTTCACGAGGGCCCGCACCGCATCTCCAAGGCGCCGAATTCCATCGCCCTGCTGCCGGGCATGATCGTGTCCAACGAGCCCGGCTACTACCAGGTCGGCGGCTACGGCATCCGTATCGAGAACCTGCAGGTGGTGACAGCCGCGTCCGACATCTCAGGCGGCGAGCGCCCGATGCTGGGCTTCGAGAGCCTGACCCTGGCGCCTATCGATCGCCAGTTGATCGATCCGGCCCTGCTCGACGCCGCCGAGACGGCCTGGCTGAACGACTACCACGCCCGCGTGCTAGCGGTGGTCGGACCCCAGGTCGACCCCGACACCCTTGCCTGGCTCCAGACCGCCACGGCGCCGATCTGACCGCGGAGCCGCCAGCCCTGAAACCCGGACCGGCCGTCGCGGCCCGAAGGCGGCGCACGTTTACGCTCGCTGTGCTGTGCGCGGCGCTCGCCGCGCCGTCCGCGCCGCACGCCCAGTCTGCCCGCGACCGGCTCCCGCGCGACGTCTTCGACGTGATCGCCCCGCCTGATCGGATCGACGGTCGACGCGGGTCCTACCGGATCGCCCAGCCCGGATGCCGCGTTGGCCCGCTGGGTCCGCACACGCGACGGCGCATCGTCGACCTGGCGGCCCAGGAGTGGGCGGTATTCGGCTTCCAGTCGCTGGATTACGCCACCACCGAGAGCCGCGCCCTGCCGCGCGCCGACGACCTGCGGATCGTCCCGGACGCGCTCAACCCGCCCCTCTCCGCGCCACGTCTGGCGCGGCGCACCATGCGGCTGGGGCGATGGGAGGACGAGAGCGCGGTGCTCGCCACCGTCGCCGGCTACTGGTCCGCCACGCCGGACGGCGCCGCGGCCGTCGAGAAGCAGAACCGCATCTGGAACAGTTGGTTCGGCGAGGACGTGGGCTGGGTTGAACCCTGGTCGGCGGCCTTCGTCTCCTGGGTCATGTGCGAGGCGGGCCTGGGCGAGCTGGCGACCTTCCAGCGCTCGATCGACCACTGGGAATACGTCGATCAGGCAATCCGTGCGCGCGATACCACGGCGCGCAGCGCCGCGGCCTTTGTCGCGCGCGACTGGGGCGAGGCCACGGTCCAGCCCGGCGACCTTCTGTGCAGCTCGCGCGGCGAGGCCGACTATCGCTCCCTCGCTGACCGCGAGCCGCACATGGGCGCCTACGCGCCGCTCCACTGCGATGTGGTGGTCAAGGTCGACGGGGCCCAGGGCGTGATCTTCGTCATCGGCGGCAATGTGCTCAACTCCGTCAGCCTCTCGGCGCTGAAGGCTGACGTTTCGACGACCGGCCTGACGCCCTCGCCCGAAGCGCGGGTCCCCGGCGCCCGCCGCTGGTTCGCCCACCTCCAGCTGCAGACCGGCGCCATCGAAGCCGACGCGCTGGACCATTCCCCGACCATTGCGGCATTGCAGCGGTAGCTTCCGGCCCCCACCTTCGCAGCACAGCCACAGGAACCTCCCCCATGAAAACCCGTCGCCTTGGCCCCAATGGCCCCGAAGTCTCCGCCATCGGCCTGGGCTGCATGGGGATGAGCGCCTTCTACGGCGGGCGCGATGACTCCGAGGCGGAGTCGATCCGCACCCTGCACCGCGCGCTGGAGATCGGCGTCAGCTTCCTCGACACCGCGGAAATGTACGGGCCGCACGCCAATGAGGAGCTGATCGGTCGCGCGCTGTCGGGCAAGCGCGACCAGATCTTCCTGGCCACCAAGTTCGGCATCGGCATCACCGGCGAAGGGACCGCGCGCACCTTCACCAACCAGGGCAAGCCGGCCGATGCGCGGCGGGCGCTGGAGGGCAGCCTGCAGCGGCTCAAGACCGACCACGTCGACCTCTACTACCTGCACCGCGTCGACCCCAACACGCCGATCGAAGAGACGGTCGGCGGCCTGGCCGAGCTGCAGAAGGAAGGCAAGATCCGCCACATCGGCCTGTCGGAAGCCTCGGTCGAGACGCTGAACCGCGCCTCCGCCGTCACCCAGATCACCGCCCTGCAGAGCGAATATTCGCTATGGACCCGCGACCCGGAGGACGGCGTCCTGGCCGCCTGCCGCGCCAACGGCATCGGCTTCGTCTCCTACAGCCCGCTGGACACGGCGCGCAGGTTGGAGGGCCAGCCGATGTTCATCACCCACGGCGCGGCGGACACCCGCTTGAGCGTGCAATATGCGCGCGACCTGGAGGCAGCGGTCAGGAG
>JANNVY010000309.1:0-1638 GCA_031408375.1 Pseudomonadota bacterium
GGGCGCCCGCATCGGCGGGTCCATGGGCTCGGGCGACGTGGTCTGGACGCCTTACATCGGCGCCTACTGGGTCGATGAGCTGGACGGCGACAACAGCCTGACCTTCACCACGGGTCCGACGTCGATCAACTTCTCCGACGAGGGCCTGGGCAGCCACGGCCTGGTGGACTTCGGCTTCACCGCCCAGACCTTCTACGGGCTGGAAGGCTTCGTGAAGGGCGAGTGGAACTTCGGCGGCGACGTCGACGGCGGCACCGCCCGCCTGGGTGTCCGCTGGCGCTGGTAAAACTCATCGGCTAGTGTCTTTATCGCCGGCGCCACCGAGGCGCCGGCGATTTTCTTTGTGGGGCTGCAACGTTAGATCATGACCAAGAAAACCAAGGCGCCGGAACAGGCGCCGCAACCCGAAATTTCAAGCGTTTCCTCGGCGTCCGCCGGCGTTGACGTCAGCGCTCCCACCACCGCCGAGGGCGGACAGCCCCAGCCGCACCCGAGCACGCCGCAGGGTCAGCAGCCGCAGACCAAGATGTCCGTCTCGCGCGGCTTCGCGAACTGGATGTCGCTGCAGCGTTCGTCGATCGCCTTCACCTCCTACCAGACCGGCAAGCTGTTCCTGGTTGGCCTGACGCCCGAGAAGAAGGTGTCGTTCCACCAGCAGAGCTACCAGCGCGCCATGGGCGTCCATGCCCAGCGCGACCGTCTCTATGTCGGTTCGCTGTTCCAGATCTGGCGTCTCGAGAACGTGCTCGGCCCGGCCGAACGCGCGAACAAGCACTTCGACCGCCTCTATGTGCCGCGCAACGCCCAGACCGTCGGCGACGTCGACGTGCACGAGGTGTCCGTCGACCGGGCGGGCCGGATCATCTTCGTCAATACCAAATACTCGTGCCTGGCGACCGTCTCGACCAAGTTCGGCTTCCGCCCGATCTGGAAGCCGCCGTTCATCTCCAAGCTGGCCGCCGAAGACCGCTGCCACATGAACGGCATGGCCATGGAAGACGGCCTGCCCCGTTACGTCACGGCGGTCAGCCGCTCGGACGTGATCAACGGCTGGCGCGAGCGTCGCCACGAGGGCGGCGTGCTGATCGACGTCCAGAACGACAAGATCGTCACCGACGAACTGTCGATGCCGCACAGCCCCCGCGTCTACAACGGTCAGGTCTATGCGCTGGATTCCGGCCGCGGCAACCTGATCCGCATCGACCGGGAAACGGGCAAGAAGGAAGATATCTGCTTCTGCCCGGGCTTCCTGCGCGGCCTGGCGCTGCACAACGGCTACGCGCTGGTCACCTGCTCCAAGCCCCGTGACGGCGCCTTCTCCGGCCTCGAGCTTCAGGACCAACTGAAGAAGCGGGACGGGGAGGCCTGGTGCGGCGTGCTGATCATCGACCTGCGCTCGGGCGACATGGTCGAGTTCATCCGCATGGACGGTCAGATTGCCGAGCTGTTCGACGTCGCCATCATCCCGGACACCCTGTGCCCGATGGCGATCGGCATCAACTCGCCGGAAATCCACAGCATGATCACCTTCGACAAGGAGTTCGCGCCGTTGATCCCGCCGGTGGCCGGGGCAACGGCCGCGGCGGCGCCGGCCGCGGCGTGAACTAGTCTATAAGTATAGGGAGCCGGGGCCTTCGC